>DDCV01000071.1 GCA_002335845.1 Rickettsiales bacterium UBA1997
AAATATAACTATAACTATAGATAATATTGAATTAAAAAAATATAAGTATGATGGATTAAAAGCATATATTGGCATAGCCACAAACGGAGTTAACATGTGTCCTATTGGGTATACAGAGCCTAAATACCCAGCTGCAGACCCTTGATTTTCTGGTATCTGTGATAGTGATAGTGATGATGATATAGCCGGCCTAATCATACCCCCGCCAAGACCATTTATCAGTAGTGAAAGGTAGTACACTGATAATTTAGGGAAATATGCCATAGTAAAAAAAGAAAAGACAATTAAAAAAGTACCGTATAACAATAATTTAAAATTATTTAAAGGAAACGCATCTGTAAACAGATACTGACTTACTATTGTTGATATAGATAAAATAGCAAAACTTGTGCTTACTATAATTGGCAAGTCATCATAACTATTAAACATATCAAAAACATAAAAGCCTATAGATTGCAGAAGTGATGCCTGAGATAAGCTGGCAATTGATGCTATCAATAAATAAGGCCATATAGTCTTTG
Organism: Rickettsiales bacterium UBA1997; assembly: GCA_002335845.1. The sequence continues at coordinate 522 of DDCV01000071.1, forward strand.
ATTTCCATGAAATCTTATCTTTAATAATCTCTGTTTTTTTATGAATACTTGAATTCTCTAAGTTTTTATAAATTCCTACAGATGAAATGAGTGACATTAAGCTGAACACATAGAAAGGTGTTTCTTTGGTAATTAATATAAGAAATCCACCAATAAGCGGGCCCGCAACGGTTCCTAGCAGAAAACTGGATTCCAATCTTGCAAATTTTACGGTTCTTTTTTCTGCGCTACTATTATCTGCAACATAGGCAAATGCAGCTGGTCTAGTAGCTGAGCCTATCAAACCGTTGAATAATCTTCCAAGAACAAGCAAGGGAAATAGGAACGCAAGATCCATAATATTTCTTTCTACTAAAAAGAGAGGTGTGATCATTGCAACAAGTGAAAGTGAATAGCCTATTAAACCTAAGACTGCAATATTCCGTCGGCCATATTTATCGCTAGCTCTTCCCCACGACGCACTAGTAAGAGCCCAAGCTACAGCTGAAATAGCAAAGACTAATGAGGTTTGTATCTCAGATAGACCAAGGTCACGAGCGAGAGGTGGAACAATAACAAAAACAAAAGATTGACCCAAGCCAACTGTAAAAAGGCCAAATTTAAGCCAAGAAGACCCTTTAATTTGCATCAAGATATCTTAGATATACCTATAGACTCTCTAACTTCAGATAGCAGTTCTTTTGCCATGGGCCTAACCTTTGAAGAGCCCTCTTCTAACAAATCATTAATTAATTCTTTATTTGAGTTTAATGAATTATATGAATCTCTAATTGGAAGGATGTGTTCATTAACTTTCTTAAATAATTTATTTTTTGCATCACCCCAAGAAATTCCATTTTTATAAGATTCTTTAAGTTCATTTTGCTCTTCTTCAGATGAAAAATGAGTAAAGAGTGAAAATACTGAACAGTTATTAAATTCTTTAGGCTCTCCAGGTTCAAGTGAGTTAGTTACAATCTTTGCAATAGATTTTTTCAAAACCTTTTCAGATGAAAGCAAAGGAATAATATTTTTATATGATTTACTCATCTTTCTTCCATCCTGACCTAGAATAATTTTATCTGCATTTTGAGTTATAGCCTCAGGTAATTCAAAAGTTTTTTTGTATGAATGATTAAATCTACCAGCAATATCTCGAGTCATTTCTAAATGTTGCATTTGATCAGGCCCAACAGGCACATGGGTAGCATTAAATATTAATATGTCTGCAGCCATCAATACAGGATAAGAAAACAAACCCATACTTATACCCTTATCCTCATCTGAGGAATTTAGTGCTGTAGCTGCTTTATAAGCGTGAGATCTATTCATTAATCCTTTTGCAGTAACACAGTTAAGTATCCAGCTTAATTCTAATATTTCTGGAACATCAGACTGTCTATAAAAATTTGATTTGTTTGGGTCAAGGCCGGAAGCAAGCCATGAGAGTGCGACTTCTTTAACAGACTCTTCTATTTCAACCTTATTGGAGTTTTTTATAATTGCATGGTAATCAGCCAAGAAGAAAAAAGATTCATCATATTTTTCAGCTAATTCTAGGGCTGGTTTGATAGCACCTAAATAATTTCCTATATGAGGAGTACCAGTTGTCGTAATTCCTGTTAAAATTCTCTTATTCATTACAACTAATTATAAACTTCATAAGAGATTAATGTGGAAACAAAACAAGATTTATTTAAACAATTAGAAAATATAGAAAAGTTATTTGCAGATGGCTCTATTAAAAAAGCTCAAAAAAGCTTGAGAGATACCCTTTCGATCGTAAAGAAAGAAAAAGGTGTGCCAAATAAATTAAGGCATAAGATAAATTTTGTTGTTGCTCAATCAAGGTATTTTGACGACATGTCATCTTTTGCAACAAACCCAAAACGTGAGGAGCTTATCAAAGAGATAGGTGATCTTGTTAAAAGTAGTTTGGACAATCCAAAATCACAAGCAAACGCTATTCATGATATCCAAAAAAAATGGCAACAACTTGATACATCAGGAAGACCTTCATCCAAAGATCAATGGTTAAAATTTAATGAGCTTACAAATAAAGCGTGGGAACCTTGCAAGGAATTTTTTGAAGAACTTAATAAAGTAAAAGAAAATAATGCTGCAAACAGAAGAAAGATAATTAATGAAATTAATAGCTATGCAATAGATAAATCATCCAATTGGCCAGATGCTAAAACTCTCATATTTTATTTAAGAGATAAATTCAATGAATGGCAAGAACATGCTCCGGTTCTGGATAAGGACCATAAAAAACTTAGAAATGAATTTTTTAATGCAAAAAAACCAATCAATGATCAGATAAAAAAACAAGAAAAAGCTGTTATAAAAACAAAAGAAGATCTTATAGCAAAAGTTGATCTGATAAATGATGAAGATAATGATATATGCATAAAGAAATTCAATGACCTTAAAAATGATTGGAAAAAAGCAGGTTCGGCAGGAAGAAAGGTTGATAACAAATTATGGGATAAGTTTAATAAATCAGCAGATAGGTTCTATAGTGCAAAAAAAGAGGTGTTAGAAGCTGAAATTGAACTTGCGTCTTCTCTTCTTAAAGATTTAAAAGCTAAAGCTATAAGTATTACAGAGGTTGAAGGAAAGTTTGTTGAGTTAAATAATATTTCTAAATCTAAAGAGGTTGCTAGCTTAAGGAATGAAATACAGGCTCAAAAAGTATCATTTAAAGCTGAGCAAAAATTAGTAAAAATTGAATCATATAAAAAGCTTTTTAATGCCTATATAAACAAGGATTATGAAGACAAGCAGTTACCAAATCAGGTTGTATCAAAAATTAAAGATTTAGATGTTAAAAAATCTAATATAGAAAACTTAACATATTCCTGCATAAAGCTAGAGATTAAGGCTGGTATAGATTCACTTAAGAAGGATTTAGCTACAAGGAATAAAATTCAACTTGAGATGCTTACAGAAAAATTTAATAAATCTAAGAATGGCTTAGCAAGCTTAGATGACCTTCTCATTCATTTTTTCTCAAACCTAACCACAAAACCTTCTGCTGCTGAAAAGACTTTATGGAAGAGAGTTTCGAGTTCAGTAGAGGCTATTCTCTAGACCTATTTGGAATAATTTAGTTCTGCAATAATTCTTGCATGTTTTTTTCTATCCAACTTATAGAAATAAAAAATAAATAAAGGAAGCGCAAGTAGTATTGGTCCAATTACACCTTGCACAAAAAATAATGAATAGGTTTGCTCATATGTTGGATTATCTTTGGGGTACTCAAGTATCTTTAAGACAAGGCCAGCAGTAAAACCTCCAATAGCTGTATTCACCTTTTGAATAAAAGAAACAGCAGAGTAAAGAACGCCCTCCTGCCTTTTGCCGCTTGATAACTCCACTTCATCAGCAATATCTCCAATCATTGAATCTCTTGTCATATTTCCCATAACAGAAAAGCAAGAAATAAAAATTAAAGGAATTGATAGGAAAAAAATAAGTGCGTATGTACCTTTATCAGGAGTTAACCCTAGGTTATAAGAAATAAAAGCAATGGGACTAAAAAAAGCTGTTCCAAAGATACAAATCATAACTAGGTTTTTTTTATCAAGAGTTTTAACAAGCCTAGGAGTCAGGTAAAAAGCTATTAAAGTAGAAGTAATATATATAGCAAGAAATATGGTTATAAGTTTTCCTGACAATCCCCAAAAATCTGTGTTTATGTATAGAGCAAGACTGTTTGAAAGACCCCAAGCTATTGATAGAGTAAGATTGCCTGCAAAGAAGATCAAAAAAGATTTATTAGTAATCGCAATGGATATTTCTTTAAAAATATCTTTTAAAGAGGTTGATCCGCTCCATTGGGAAAGATCTTTTATATACTTTGTTGTTGTTAAACTTGAGTAAAGGATACCAACTGCCATAAAGATACCCCCTGCCAGAGCAAAAGGAAACCAAACTTCTGGGTTTAGCTGACCATATGCATATTCTGGAGTTGACCTGAAAAAAATAAAATAGCCCATAAACGCATTACCAATTGCAGCTATCCAAGTTATTAGCTCCCTCCATGAGAACAAAAGAGTTCTTTCTTCATAATTTTTAATTATCTCTGCGCCAAAGGACCTATGTGGAACTTCAAATAAAGTCATTCCAACCCTTGTAAAGGTTGTGCATACTAACATCCATAAAAAAAGCTGAGTTTGGGAAAGCCCCCATTCAATTTTTGGGGTAAAAAGCAATATATAAAAGATAGATACAGGGATAAATGACAAAAGCATAAAAGGATGCCTTCTTCCAAGTTTAGATTTAGTTCTATCTGAAAGAGTTCCCATTAATGGATCTGTAACTGAATCAACCAGTAAAGCTATAAAAATAGCTGTGCCTGCCAAAAGTGGATCAAGGCCAATGACTCTAGAGTAAAAAAATAATAAAAAAAAGGTAAAAGTATCAGTTTTAATACCGTTAGCAACTGCGCCTATAGAGTAATTAAATTTAAAACTATTAGTTAGCATGATTAGTCTGAAAGATGGTTTAAAAGGTCTTCCTTAAATCTATTAAATACTGGTGGTTCAATCATATGCCTCATTCCAGGTAATACAATAAGTTGACTGTTTTTAATTAACTTATTTGCCTTGTAGGCATTTTTTACCTTGATAAGTGGATCATCCTTTCCATGAATAATTAATGTTTTAGATTTAATAGACTTAACTTTTTTTATTCTATTTTTTGAACCGAGTATTGCCATAATTTGTCTACTAAAACCTGTATCATCAGGCCCAGCTCTTTTAATTGATTCAACGGATTTATTGTAGAAATCTTCAGTTTCAAGGTTGTAACCCTCAAGACCAATTAGTGTAAAAATTTTTTTACTTCTCTCTATTCTTTCATCCATTGAGGCATTTGGATTATTTGAGCGTTTCATTAATAACTTTCTTACATCTCTTGTGGGACCATTTAATGGGCTTGGTGTA
>DDCV01000066.1 GCA_002335845.1 Rickettsiales bacterium UBA1997
AAAATTGTTTGGCTACGATAAAGTTGCTCGATTAAAATTGTTCTAGCCATCATATGTGGAAAAGTCATTTTTCCAAATGAAATTTTTTTATGAGATTTTTTTATAATATTTTCACTCAATCCGTTAGAGCCACCTATTATAAAGTCGATGGATTTAAAGCTTTGTAAAAATTTATCTTGTATAAACCTAGAAAATTCCATACTTGTAAATTGTCGACCTCCTTCATCAAGCGCTATTATATAAGAATCTTTTTTGATATTTTTTATTATTAACTCCTCCTCTTTAGATTTTATTTGATTTATTGTTAAGTTGTTAAATTTTTTATTCTCAATTTCTTTTAATTCTAAATTCCAGCTTAATCTTTTTTTATAATTTAAAAAAGATTGCTCAAATACTGAGTTATTGAATTTTCCTATTGATATTATATTGATATTCATGTGAGTAGGTTTAATGATTTAATTTATTTCGTCATTGATTATGACAAATATTATAAATAGATAATTACACCAATAATCTGCTGTAAATTAAATCTCAAAATATTAAAAATTTTTTTTGTAAAAAAGCGAGTAAGTCAGCAATATAAAAAACTAAAAAACAAATATTAGCAAATGAAAATCGGAATTTATCCCGGAACATTCGACCCCTTAACCTTTGGTCATCTTGATATTATTAAAAGAGCATCCCAACTTTTTGATCACTTAATAATTGCTACAGCTTCCGATAACAACAAAAAAACACTTTTTTCAGTTGATGAGAGATTGCAAATCATAAATAGAGAGATTGATAGACTAAGTCTTCAAAGCATAATATCGGTAACTAAATTTTCTGGTCTATTAGTAAAATTTGCCAAAGATAGCAATGCCGAATTTATTATTAGGGGTTTGCGTGCAGTTTCAGATTTTGAGTATGAATTTCAGATGTTTGGCATGAATTCAAGATTAGAGCCATCATTACAGACTATTTTTTTACCGGCATCAGAAAATAACCAATTTATTGCTTCAAATCTAGTCAAGGAAATTGCAAGATTGGGCGGCGATGTATCAAAATTTGTTTCAACCGAAACGGCATCTGCGCTAAAGGATAAAATATCAAAAAATGACTAATAAAGTTAATTTCAGTCAAAAAATCTTAGTTCTAACTGATCATAGACCCGGAACAAATAATCAATCACTAGCACTAGCTCAAGAGATTGGGTTAGAATATGAGGTTATTGAGGTTAAGCATAGCTTTTTAAGTATGTTGCCGAATTTTTTTCTTAATAGCTCATGGCTTAGATTAGAAAAAAACTCTGGTGAAGCTCTACAAAACAAATTACAAAAAGATGGTTATCCTGATTTAATCATCTCTGGCGGCAGAAGATTGGCTGTTATAGCCAAAATTATCAAAGAGCAATCAGAGTTTTATTCAAGGATTATTCAAATAATGAAGCCACAACTCCCGGTAACAGTTTTTGACATAATCATATTGCCAGAGCATGATGAATTTAAATATCGTCAAGATAAAAGGCTTATTTTTATGATTGGAGCCCTTAATTTAATTACCAAAGATAGTCTTTCTTTGGCAAAAGAGCAATTCTTAACCACCATTGGCGCAAATAAAAAAAATAAAATTGCACTATTGCTAGGTGGCAAAACAAGGGGTTATAAATTTAGCAAATCACAAGCCGTAGATTTGGCAAAGTTTATTAACAAAATAGCTAAAAAAGAAAAAGCTACAATTTTGATAGCAAATAGCAGACGAACAGAGGAAAAAATTAATAAAATATTAAAAAATAATCTCGATTGCGATTACCAATTCTTTGACTGGAAAGACTATAAATCTAGCAATAGAAATCCCTATAAAGCAATTTTAGCCTATAGTGACAAGCTTATTGTTAGCGCTGATTCCATATCTATGATTAGTGAATGTTGCTCAACACAAAAGCCAACATATGTTTTTAATTGCAATAAAATGCCTTCAAAAAAGCATCAAAGATTTTTGCAATATATGCTAAGAAATGTTTTTGTTAAAAAGCTTAATACCAACAAAGGCTATCTAAAAGAATTTGAGCCAAAAAAATTACAAGAAAGCAAAAGAATTGCTTCAATAATCAAATTTAGATATTTAAAAAACTATCCAATTGATTAGTTGATGCTAGAAATTGTTAGCTCGCTAGTTAGTGTATCAAATTTACTTAATAATAATTTTTGGCGTATCGTTTTTCTATAGTGCATTTAAAGCTCAATAAAACACAATTTTTTCAGAAGCTACATCAAAAGCTGCATAATATCTTTGTAACCACCCTACTCCTAATTCTATTATCATCTTGTAAAGATTATGGCTGCATCGATGCCAATGATTATGGGCAGTATGAATCAGAAGTTCTTTATGTTAGTGCTAATGGTGATGCAAATCGCTGTGAATACGACCCCTACTCCCCAATATCTGATAATAATATTGACATGGCTAGTGAGTTTGGTAAGTGTATTTCTGAAAATACTACAGATTTTGATTACATTTCTTATGATGAAGATGGTGGACCCATAGAAGGGTCACTAACAGGACCCTGCACTAAGTATAGCGATCCTGAAAACGAGCAACAAAATGATGATAATCAAGACAAACTAAATCAGTGCATTGCTCAATGCCAAGATAAATGCAGGCAATCAACAGAAAAAAATAGTGCAAATTCGGTACCTGGTTGGCAATCAACATCATATAGAAGATCGGATGTGAATCGTGGAATCACTATAGAGCCGGGAGTGGAAATAACCATCAAAGCAACTGGCGAGATAAATTTAGCAGACACTCAAAGCTATTATGATGCTTTGGTAGACGCTTCTAAGTCTAGTATGCACACATCAAATCCAAATTTATATTACATAGATGAGCCAAGAACAATAAATATTGGCTTTGGTGGCGAGTGGAGCAATGATAACGATTTTACATCAGGCACTGTTAATTCCAATATCGGTGAAGATTCTTATAATTTTGGTAGAAGACTTTTATTTAGATACACAAAAGCCTCGCAAGGATATAAGATTAACTCAAGTGGAGCCGATGAATTTAGCGCCCTTCAAGCAGGTGTTCCTTTAAAAATAAATGGCGATAAATGGCACTGTAGTGGCTCTGAAAATGATGGTGTTATAGATATTACTAACTGTAGCGCCGATTATTCTACTCAATATAATAAAATTAATGATGCAGCAATTGCGGCGGGTAGCGATGATCAGCAGGTAAGAGATGATTTTAACCAATTGGTAAATTCTGCATATCCAATATTTAACAATGAACTTGCTTATGATCCTGGAATTTACGGTGGATTGATTAGAGCAACAACAGAAGATGGCTTATTTCCTCAAGATAATGATCCTATTGACGATAAAACATGCTCAGTAAATGGTGATTGCACAAATCAATCAATATCAAACGCTGTGGACTCGGGAATAATAGAGCAATTAGGAGATTTGTCCAGTGGTGAAATTATAAAGCAAAATACAAGAGGATATCCTGTAAAAATATCTATTAGATCTCTTGCCCTAGATGATAACCATTGCGGTAAATCTGAGAATAATGACCCATTTTCTTTGGAGTTTAAGATTCTTGATGAGGATAGTAATCAAATATTTCCATCATCAGGATATCACACTTTTAGTCCCTTGATTAGTAGCTGGGATTCAACAATTGTCGAACCCTCTAACTCTAATGACGCAACATACAACATATACCAAGATATTTCTTTAGAGCCTGGTCATCAAATCGTTTTTAAAAATAATCCACAATCTAATGATAATGATCCAGTCATAAATTGTGGAAGCTTTACCTTTCTAAAGTTTGATAAATATCTTGATATAGAGGTAAAAAATTCTGGCTTCGTTTCTTTTGCTGACACTTTGCCAGATTTACCATCAAATCAGAATTGCAAAATATATGGCAGAATTATCAATCCAAATGGCAATCATACCGCTCAAAACATTTCGGTAGATATTGATAATACAACTTATCAAGTAACTTTACAGCCCGATTTTTATGAATATAGACACGGCAACGATCCTTTGCAAAATCAAGGCATTGATGTTAATGATAGAAATCCTGCAGGTGACAATAGTTGGAGCGATAAAATACTTGTGCGCAAGGGACAGATTATAAGATTTGATCCAAAAAGCTGGGATAATCAATGCGGTGTCGGATACGCTATGCAGATTGAAAAAAGGCCAGCAATTTTATGTAGCGGCACAGGATCTGAATATATCAGAACCCCAGATTGCGCTTATGATATAGATGATAGTGGTAATTTATTAGGTTGTCAGGCTCAATATCCCGAATGTTTTGATCCTGACTCAAATCAATATTGCCAAAATACAGAATGTTATGCCGAAATTACTTGCGATACTGACGGCTCAGCCCCGTTTTATCAAAAAACTAACTGTAGTAAAAACGCTATTAGCAATACTAATAGCAATATTAAGTGCTCCGGTGCAAATTTAACCGATGGCAGCAACAATCCAAATAGATATTGCGATGCTTGCAATGATGGAAGGCTAGCATCAGCTGAAAAAGCAGCAAGAACACAGCTTGAAGTCGATGCTTGCTATGATTTTGAAAATTATGAAGGATCTATAAAAAATATATTGAATCCAGCATCGACTCCGGCCATCGACTCTTACACGCTAATAAACTATCAAGATTTTGCGCGAAATGCAAGAAAAGCTGGTGAATTTAATGGAGAATATGGTGTATTTACAGACATCAGAGCAGATGAAGAGACCGTTACTATTGGTAGTCAAGATTATCTTAAATTGCATTCCAATAGACCCATTACATTAACAAATAAAGGCCTTATTGAGTTTTTAATAATTGACGATAATGATCCATCATCTTTCAAAGATGTTCTGCCGCAAAGTAGGAACTCTAGCGGCTCTGCAATTATATCTTTCTCTGGAAAAAAGGTTGCAAGAAACGGTAAGTTTTTGCAAGTTGCTCTATGTAAAGAGGCGCAAAGGGAGGGTAAGGACTTGTGCCACACTCTTACAGCAACTAGTGATGACTACCCTAACTTAAGTGGCAAAGAGAGTGATGTTGTTTCTTTTAACTTTAGTAACGATAACCCATCTGGCAGATATAATTTCGACTCTGATGGATATATATATAGAGATGGCAATATCATCGCCATAGACGGTTCTGATTGTAGTCAATCTAATAATGATGCAGCCATAACAACGTCAAATAATAGTAGGTTTTTTTGTCATACTGAGGACCTAAATGCAGAAGGCGTTGATCTAGATGATGAATATGCTAAATATCGCTTATCTTTTAGAATTTATGACCCAGAGGACTATAATTGCGTTCTTGATGCTGTAACTGGTAATATGGGTGTAAAAATAAATAATGCTAACTACATAGCTGATGATGCAGCAGGAGGTTCAGCAAGCAATGATGGTGCTATTTGTGATGAAGATGATCCTATAGAATGCAAAAAAGAATATCGCTGCGTTAATAAATATTATAATAATAGCGGTGAATATCGTGTAGAAATAAAAGCCAAGGTTAGTAATAAAAAAATATCCGAATTTGTCGCATCTGTTATAAATCCAATAATCAAATTGATTGACGGCGATCCAAATGCAGCAAGTGAGGAAGCTAGAGTTGGTCAAGTGGAAAAGTTTTATAGAGCCTTAATATCTGATCCAATATATAAATCTATAGTCACTATTTCTATGGTGCTAATGATCACATTTTATGGCTTTAGCTACTTAATGGGAGTTAGTGAATTTAGTAACTCTGAAATTGTTGGCAGAGTTTTTAAAATCGGCCTCATATATTTCTTTATTGGAGAAAATGGCTGGGAATATTTCGATAGATTTATTGTCACTTTATTTAAGGATTCCGCCGATCAACTTGCTTTTTTGATGGCATCCGGCTTTGACGATAGTCCGGCAATAAAAACGGCTCTAGATAGTGGAGATTTTTATAATAAAGCGGCTTTATTTTCTTCTGTTGATAAGGTTTTTGATCTAGTTTTTGCTGATGCGGTGCAAAATAAGATAAAAGCGTTATTATTCGCTAATATATTTGGCTGGGCTTATTGCTTGTTGGTTTATTATGGCTTATTTGTTTATGTTATAGCTGTTGCTAATGCGGTTTTAATATATCTAACAGCGCAGGTATTTATTTCTATCCTCTTCACCTTAGGACCTATCTTCTTTGTATTCATATTGTTCGAACAAACTAAAGACATGTTTGACAATTGGTTAAAAGCCCTAATTGGATTTGCTTTGCAGCAAATTTTTCTACTTACCACCCTCGCCTTTTTTAATATGCTAATATATGAAATTATTAAAATGGTGCTAAATTATAGAATATGCTATTTGCCAGTTTGGGTTATAGATCTATATTTCTTAAAAATAACTATATTAGAATATTGGACTGTAGCTTCAATGCCTCCCGCACTATCATCTCATGTCGAAACTGGATCTATCGGCAAAATTGAGGGCTTTCCTTCAATATTTAAGGTTTTGTTTATCTGGGTTGTAGCCTCATTAATGGGTCAATTTGTTAAATTCATGACCGACCTTGCCACATCAATTGGCGGCGGCATTTCCGCAACATCTCTTGCAAGCAGCTTAATGCTAACATCTCAAGGTGTTCGTGGTGCCGTATCAAAGGCAGCTCAAGCTCTTGATAATCAAGCACAAAGACTAACGGGCCAATCTGTTGGCCGATCTCTAGCTCTGGCTGATAAAGCATTATTTGACTCAGGAAACATTGCCAAGAAAGAAAGAAGAGAAAAGAGAGCTCAAAATGCCAAAGATCAATCAAATAAGAGTTATATGGCTAAATCTGGTGCAGATGCCGTGTCGCAATATAAAAGAAACAATGCTCAAGAATTATTAGAAATAAAAAGTAAAGGTGGCGAAGAAGCGGTTCTTGAAAAGTTACAAAGCATAAAAAATGATGCCATGAATAAAGCCGGAGAAAAAAGAGGCTTAAAGCAAGAAGAAATAGATAATTTGAAAAAAGATAAGGGGCTAAAATATGAGGGCAATAACGCCTTTGGAGCCGCAGCTAAAGCCGCTTATCAAGGAGTAACAACGGGAGGATCTTTAAAAAATAGTATTAATGAAAAGACAACAAAAACATCATTTTCAGAGTCAGAAGTTAAGGAGTCTATGAAAAACATGGAGGTTAAAAAGTCTGATCTCGACAAAAAAGGTAACGAAAAATTTAAGAAAGAATTTGAAGAAGCAATTGAAAAAGTTGGAGATAACCCAAAAGAGATAGCCAAGGTTGAAAGAGCAATGCTAGATAAATTCACCAAAGAAAGAACTGAAGAATTTAAAAATAATATTGACGCAGGTAATATAAATATCCAAAGAACCGCAGGTGAAAATGCCAAAAAGAACTTCAAAAGTGGCGCTGGGAAAGTTTTAAATACCTTAGTAGTCGCACCTGCAGAGATTGCGGGTGCAATAGTAGTTGGAGCTCCGGGTGTAGCTATTGGAGTGCCGTTAGCGTCTAAAAAATACAGAGATGCAATAATTAGTATTGCTAAGGATGGCGGTAAAAGATTTGCTGGCATCAAAACCCTATCAGGAAAAGAGGATAAGAATTGGATAAGATCTATACTAAAAAATAATTTAGCTTCAGGCGCTGCACAAGCGACAGCAGGATCTGCTGCTAGTGCAATGGGAGTGAAAAAAACTGGTGGAAAAATGGCGGATGTTGGACAAAGAGCTTATAAACAAGTGAAAGAAGTTGCAAAAGACGTTCAAAAAGCGTCGTCAGGATTTACAAAAGGTATAAAAGATGATTCAGAGCTCATGGCAGGATATAAAAATAGTATAAAAGAAGATTCTAAAAAATTTATAGAGAGTAGTAAAAGAAGAGCCCAAATAGCGTTAGCTGCTAAAATCGCAGGAAAGGCTATAACTGCACCCTTAGCTATTTCTGCAGTTGCAGCTAAGACTGCAGTTAGTGCTGTAGGTGTTGTTGCAACGATGCCAGTAAGTATTGCAGCCAGAGCTACTGCAGCGATTGCTGGTGGAGTTTCTGACGGACTAGGAATCACACAAAATATGAATAGCAGCATGGAAAGACAGAAGGTAAGAAAGGATTTAATGGACAAAGGAGAAATAGATAGAATGCCTAAGGGAGCAGAATGGGCGAGAAGCAAAGAAGATCATGCAAAAATTGACGCAGTTATGGCTAAAAATAAGCAAAAAGCAAGGCTTGAAAGTGAAACAGGTGGTGCAGAATATGATAAATCAATAAAAAGAGATTTGCAAAGCAGAGTTGATTTAACAAAAAAACTTGCAGACCTTTCCGATACAGATAGCGAAAAGAATCAAAATAGAGGC
>DDCV01000012.1 GCA_002335845.1 Rickettsiales bacterium UBA1997
TATTGAATGCTTGCTTTTCCGTTAATCCAACTTGAGAAATTTCAGGATCTAAATAAGTCGTCCAAGGTATATGATATTTTTTTTCTTTAGCCTTCAATCCAAAGGCAGCTGACTTTATAATTATTCCAGCATGATATTCTGCTGTGTGAGTAAATTGTCTCTCGCCAGTCACATCACCAATTGCAAAAATACGCTTATTTGAAGTTTTCAAAAATGCATCAACTTTTATATTTTTGTTTGATTGAATTACACCAGCTATATCTAAATCTATGTGTTTAATATTTGGTTCACGACCAGCTGCGATTAATAGATGAGATCCGTTATAAATAGTTTCATCAGATGTAATCACTTTTATATTATTACTATCTTTTTCGATATAGGTTACTTCTTGATGCTCAACAATCTTTACACCATCTTTTTCAAGTTGTGCCATAACGACCCTCACCGCTTCAGGATCATCGTTATCCAAAATGTTTCTTGCATCTAAAACTGTAACAGCTGCACCTAATCTTGCATATGCTTGAGCAATTTCAATTCCAATTGGACCGCCTCCTATTACAATTAGATGTTTAGGGCATTCAGAAATTTCAAAAATATTTTTATTTGTGTAGTACTCTACTTTATCAAGCCCTTTAATTTTTGGGATTAACGGTTCAGAACCTGTAGCTATTACAAATCTACGAGCTACAATTAATTGGTCCCCTGCCAACACTTCATTTTTAGAAATAAATTTCCCATAATTTTGGATTACTTTTACACCTAATTTTTCAAATCTTTCTACGCTATCATGTGGTTCAATTTTTTTTATAACTCTTGAAATATGTTTTTTTACTTCAGAAAATTCTATTTCTGGGCTAACACTTCTTATTCCAAATGCGTCTCCTTTGGTAAGTGCATATGCAGATTTTGATGCAGCAATTAAAGCTTTGGAAGGAATACACCCATAATTTAAGCAATCTCCACCCATCTTATGGCCCTCAATTAAAACTACATTTAATCCTAATTGAGCAGCAGCTGATGCCACAGAAAGCCCCCCCGAGCCCGCACCAATTACACATATATCAGTATATATTTTATCCAATTAATCAGCCTTTTTAAGTTTTTTTATTATTATTGGAAAAATTGCTAAAGCAAACAATCCAACCGATGAAATTAGGATAAATGGATTTGAAAAAAAATCTAAACTTGGGGCGTTATCATTTTTAAAAATATTACTCAAACCTGCGCCAATTGAAGTGTAAACCACTGTTCCAGGTGAAATCCCAATTAATGTTGTAACTATAAAAATACGTAATTTAACACCAAAAAATGCAGGTGCTAGATTAGCAATAAAAAAAGGAACTATTGGCATAAGACGCAAGATAATTAGATAACTAAATTCATTTTCTTGTATTTCATTTTGCATCTTAATAAAGAAATTATCACGAGCTTGTTTACGTTTAATTTTATCTAATAAAATATTCCCTAAAAATGTTTTTGCAGCTATGAATATCAACGTAGCACCGATTACTGCACTTAATAGATTAAAAAATACTCCTGGAAATGTAGAAAATAAAAATCCACCCGTGAGTGACATCATCGTAGCTCCAGGTAAAGATAACGCCACGGTTGTAACGTAAATTATGATAAAAGTGATTACTGTAAAATTATAATTATTATCTCTCCATGAGGACAAAATATTATGATTTTTTACTAAAAAATCATATGATATGTAATATCTCAGGAAAAAAAACCAAAACAGAACAACCATAACAATTAATAAAAGCATTAAAATGTATTTAAATTCAAATTTCATGTTTTGTTGAATCATATAATTAAATTCCAATATTTTTTGTCAAAATTATACAGTAAACTTAACAACAGCTGACTTTATTGCACCTTAGCGCATCGCTTTAACAATAAAATTTAAAAAAGAAAATTGATTTAAATTAATTAATAATTAAGAGAAATAACACGAAAACTGAATTGACTTACTCTGTTTTCACCCCTAAATAGCACATTCGAACACTAAGAAGCTTCGAATCCTTTGTGATTTGGCTCAAAGACGATCAGGAGATCGATATGAAACGTACATACCAACCAAGTAATTTGGTTCGCAAACGCCGACACGGCTTCCGTTCTCGCATGGCTACTAAAAATGGCCGTAAAATTCTAAATCGACGTCGCGTTCAGGGCCGTAAGAGCCTATCTGCGTAAACCATCCCTAAAGGGAATTTACCATGAAACCGCCCAAGGCGACATCAAGCACCCAAAAGGGAGCTGGTGCGACGCAACCGGCGGTTTTTTCATGTGTAAAACGAATTACGAAACGTAGCGATTTTATTCAGGCTTCTCACGCAAAGAGGCTTGGGGTTAAAGGCTTTTTACTTCAAGCAAGAAATCGAAATGATGACGATCAAACCATCCGGGTTGGTTTCACATGCTCAAAAAAAGTTGGTAATGCTGTTGCAAGAAATCGCGCCAAAAGGCGGTTACGTGAAATTACAAATCTCATTCTTATTTCTTCTGCAAAAAAAGGTTGGGATTATGTCTTAATTGGAAAAAAAGAAGTTACTGCCTCAAGAGATTTTATAAAGTTAAAAAACGATCTAACTTATGCATTGCAAAAGATTCATAAATGACTCCATTTAGCTACATCTGTATGTTGCCTATTAGAGCTTATCGATTAATATTTAGTCCATGGGTTGGTTGTAATTGCAGATATCATCCAACTTGCTCCGCATACGCATTGGAAGCTTTAGAAAAGCATGGTGGCATAAAGGGATCCTGGCTTGCTACAAAAAGAATT
>DDCV01000035.1 GCA_002335845.1 Rickettsiales bacterium UBA1997
CTTAAGGTTGGCAATACTACTATTTTAGAAAAAATAGATCATAGATTATCTCCGTCGGTTAATTACTTAATATTGCCCGTTTTTGCCTTTGCCAATGCGGGTGTGAGAATTGAAAATTTTGAATTATCAACCTTATTTTCTGATTCCATAGTTTTGGGAATTGTGCTGGGATTATTTGTTGGTAAGCAGCTTGGAGTAATGTTATTTTCTTATTTGGTCGTGAAATTTAAAATTGCCTCTCTACCAAGAGGCACTAGTTGGGGCGAGTTTTATGGGGTTGCCATATTTACTGGAATTGGCTTTACCATGAGTTTATTTATCGGCTCTTTAGCTTTTATTGATGATTCAACCAGTTTTGATAAAGTAAAAATAGCTGTTTTGACAGCTTCTTTATTGTCCTTATTTTATGGCTCTACTGTGATTACGATAGAATCGATGAGACAGAAATATAAAAAAAAACATTATGCAATCTCTACATAAAAATATTATCAAAGACTGGAAGTGGTAAAAATAGGGATTATCATCAAAGATGTCCTTTAAAAAAATCACGAAGGAAGTTTAAAGAAAAATAAGGGATTTATGCAATGGTTTTCTTAAAGCAATTAAAGATTTTTTTCCTTCATATAGTTGTTAAAGTTTTCATATTTGACTTATTGATGAAATTTTTATACAATAATTCTTTGCTATAACAACAAACAAAATTTTGTATGAGAGAAAAAATGTCTGCTACAGAGCACTGGTCACTAAAAAGACCTCCTCAAGATCAAGAAAGTCAAGGAAATCAAAAAAAGTCAAAAAGCGCAATATCTAGCTCGGTTGAAAAATTACGAGCGCCACTAAAAAAGCTCAGAGATTATCTAGAAAAAGCTGATTCATCTCAAGAGCAAGATGCTTATGGTAGTAAAACTTATGATGGATTAAGATATTATCAAATAGAAGCTCTAAAAGCTATATTTCAAAGAATATCTAACGAGCATAGTGAATATAGAACTGGCTATGTAGAAATGGCAACGGGAACCGGTAAAACGGAGACATTTGCAAAACTTATAGAGGTTTTAGATGGGTCAAAAACTTTAATTATTGTACCCTCAACAGCATTAGTAGGACAAACAAAAGAAAGGCTTGCTAATGTAACCAATAATGGAGAAAAAATTTATAAAGAAGGTGATATTGGCACATTCTATTCGGGGGAAAAAAAATCAATTGGCAATAAAATAACCGTAATAACAACTGATAGCTTAAGAGCTCAGCTAGAAAAAGATGCAACAGAAAGACAATTTGCAATAGAGCAATTTGATGTGGTTGTAGCTGACGAAGCTCATAGAATACTTGCTAAAAAAGTAGGGTCTAGCATTGTTAAAAACTTCAATGTCCCAGCTGCATTAGAATTTTATAGCCAAGAAGTTTCTACTCCAGCAAGTACCTCGGAAGTAAGAGGCGATAAACATGATCCAGTTATAATTGGATTTACTGCCACACCAAGCAAAGAAGGAGGTGAAGCTAATGCTGATGGAGAACCAAATCATGTTAAACAAATTCTAGGCCCAGAAATTTACCAATATCCTATAAAAAAAGCTATAGAAGAAGGGTATTTATCGCCATTTCGATCAGTTGCAATTGAATTTGATCAATCAAGCGAAGCGATAAAGGAGTTAAAAAAATCTTTATTAAAAAAAGACAAGGATGGCAAAACAGTAAGGATCGATCCCCAAGAGTTAGCGGAGGCTGTTGCCAACAACAAAGAGATAAATGAAGCATTTATTCATATTTTTGCAAATGCTATCGATCACAAAACTGGTAAAGCAACGCATGAAGGGCAAACTATAATTTTTGCACATAGTAAATTACATGCAGAACTTTTAGAAAAAATTTTTAAAAAAAGACTGCCAGATGTAAAAGTTGGTGTTGTTCATGGTGGTCGTCACAAGGCAGAGATAGATGGAGCAATAAGTGATTTTAAGAAAAAGAAAACGAGAGTTCTAATCAATGTCGACATGATTAGTGAGGGCGTGGATTTACCGGTTGAAAATATTTTACAACTAAGTCCAACAAGATCTTGGGTTAGATTCTGGCAAAGATTTGGCAGGGGACTTAGAAAGCCAGATCCCTTATTATTTTTACAGGTTGATTTTGATTTTTTTGATGATCCAAGAACAGTTTTGGATCAATTTGATAGTCATTACTACGGTCAACATGAAATGCGCAAAGATGAAGTTATTGCCAAGGAGCTTAAATTGCAAAGCGGTGATCCATATGAAGAAGATTCAAAATCGGAACCTGAACAAAATTTGCCAATTTATTTCTCAAAATATAAACTTGTTTTTCCTGAGCATAAAATCTTTTTAAATTATGAAAGATCTTTTACTGATTACAAAAAAGAAGATCATAAAAGCGTTACTGATATATCAGAGTTTTTCGAAGATAATATTTTAAAAGATAATTGGCGCGATCTTCTAAATGATTATATAAAAATCAATTATTGTGATGAGGAAAAAATATATAAAGTCAAGAAAGAAGAAATTAGCGAAGATAATCTAAAAGATCTTTATCAAATTAATGATACAAAAAAAGAGATAGAGAGGGGAAATCCAAATCCAAATTCAATAGCACAGCAAAAAAGACCAGGAATAAAAGAGGCGTGCCAATTGCATACCTTAACCTTAGGCTATCTTGAGCAATACGGTAGTGAGTGGACTGTCTACAGTGTTGTAGGCAAGGATGATTATTCCGCGGAACATAACCCTGATAACCCGATTTCTAGTCATTGGGACTCTAGTCATAGGGACTATAGTCGTTGGGACTCTAGTCTTGGACCAGAATTTCTCGATCAAGGAGGTGCAAGTGCTATGTTAGATGGAGTTGGTAATCATGGTCATTACTTTGACGGACAAAGATTACCTGATTCATTGCTTGAAGGCTCTTCTCAGCAAGGAGCGTCTTCCACAAGTTTAACTGATTCATTGCTTAAAGGCCCTTCTCAGCAAGGAGTGTCTCCCTTAAGTTTAGCTGAACTTACAGATTTAGGTCAAGGGTGGACTAGCAGTGATACTATAGACAAGTTTTATGGTGACTCTCTTGGGGGACCAGAATTTCTCGATCAAGGANNGACCAGCATTGCCCGATCAAAAAGATGCAAGTGGGGTAGATCTTGGATGCCATCCTCAGCGAAGAGTAACTCCTATAAGCGTTACTGAACTTGCAGATAATGGCAAAATATTACCCTCTTCTAGCCAAGATCGCAGTCCAGTATAAAAGACTAAATTCTTCAGCTATTCTTGGTATCAATAATTGATTTCATCTTTTGAATTACATTTTCAAGNNACCTATTAAAAAATGGCCAATATTCAGCTCTTTAATATGTGGCAATTTTGCAATAATAGCAGCATTATCATAATCAAGTCCATGGCCGGCATGACATTCAAGATTTAAGCTATGGGCTAAGTTAAGGCAATTTTTAATCTTATCTAACTCACCTTGTTTTTCTTGATTTTTTTTACGACAGAATTCTCCAGTATGTATCTCAATAATATCAGCGCCTAAATCTGCAGCTTTTTTAATTTGTGATGGATTTGGATCAAGAAAAAGTGAAATCTTTATATTTTGCTCCTTAAGTTTTTTAATAATTGGTAGCAGCTTTTTTTGTCCTTTAATAATATCCAGACCACCTTCAGTGGTTATTTCTTGCCTCTTTTCTGGAACTATGCAAACAGCGTTTGGTTTTGTTTTTAAAGCTATTTCTAGCATTTCATCAGTGGCTGCTATCTCAAGATTAATGGGTAGGGTTATTTCCTTTTTAAGTCTTGCTAGATCATTATCGCGAATATGCCGACGATCTTCGCGCAGATGTATCGTTATTCCATCTGCACCTGCCTCTTGAGCAACTATTGCTGCCTTAACCGGATCTGGATGCTCTTCACCACGAGCATTCCTTATTGTGGCAACATGGTCTATGTTAACTCCTAACCTTATCATGAAATTGATTCCTTAATATTTTTTTCTTCTTCAGAAGGTTTTTC
>DDCV01000037.1 GCA_002335845.1 Rickettsiales bacterium UBA1997
ATTAAAGATGGATTTTGGTATAATGTAATTGCTAATTGGTTTACACTTGTGCTGCCTTTTTTCTTTCAGCAACTGGCTTTCCACTTGCTGATGAAGGACTCATCCCTGGTGTGTGATTTCTTGTTTTATATGCATCACGCATCGAATTGCCAAGTACCTGCGTTGCCTCAAGGGTTTTTTCAGAAATTTTTGCTTTGACAGCATCAAAACGATCTATTTTATCGCTTTCAATAACTTCTCTATAAAAACTCTTAATATCATTATCAATATTTTGATTTGAGTTATTATTTAATCTTTCAGCAAAATGCATCTTGTTAAGATCTTTTTCAATCTCTATGATTTTTTTACGATTTGGACTATTAAATAATTCATTATATATCTCTCGCTCTCGATCAGCATCGCTGCCTGCAAAATCTTTAGCTGCCTTCTTTAGATAAAATAAATCGATAGATTCATTTAGCTTTCCCTTAATATCTTGATTTTCTTTTGAGGATTCGAATATTAAATCAACAACATACCCAATATTAGTTTTTGATATCACATCATTTAAGCTAGAGTTTTTAAATTCTCCACCCAAAGCACTATTTTTAAATGCATCAAATAAATCATTAATTTTAAGATCATTTAACAAAGAATTGTCGCTCTTTTTAATGCTATCTGTTAATAATTTCTTAAAATCTATAATCTGGTTAAATTTACTTCCTTTATCAATAATATCACGAGCATATTGTTGTGCTGATGCTTCAAGGTTTTTAGGATCAGAATTATTAAATTTACGAAATATTGCAACCGCCTCCTTATGAAAGTCTTTTTCAACATTATGACTTTTATTATGATGATTTATCTCTGTACCTAGTCTCAATATATTATAAGTTCCAACAAGACCCAGAGCAAAAATACCATCATCAACTACAATATCTGAAGAAATATCGAGTGCACCAGCAACAACTTCATTATTTCTAATCTCAGTAAAAAGCTCAAAAGGATCTTTAATTAATGGTACCATATCAAAGAAAAACTCAGCAACCTTATCAAACCCCAAAATATCAGATAAGCCAAAAGTAAATGTCGACATTACATTGCCTACCGACTCACCAAAAGTTAGACCTTGCTCGAATAAAGGCCCAAAAGATTCAAATATAGCAACCCAATTTAAAACCTCACCAAAAATAGCAAGCGGACCCACTGGAGACATTAAAGATAGTAATTGTATCAATCTCCACTTCCACATCTTGCCCTCATCTTCCTTTAAATCCTCAACTTTATGCAAAAAGTCTTTATTGAGATTTTCTAGGTCAGACTCAAGTTTATTAAGCCTTTCTTGATCAATAGTTTGTCCAGCAGAATTAATATTGTGTTTAATCATTTCCATCATCTCCTGGTAAGAAGAATTATCAATATCATAATATGCAGCTAAATTAGCTAAATTAGATATCATTGCCGCATAATCTCTGCCATCGCTGTCGGCTTTAATAATATTTTGAGATTGGCTGATTAAATCCGACACCCTTTTATTAAATTCATCGCCTCGAGTATCTTTTGTCGGAGTTTTTGGATCCTTACCAAGACCACAAAATTTTTGCGCTAACTGAAACATTAGCTTACTATTATCCGAAACTTGATGAGATAGAGATGTTTTGCTGTCTTTTTTAATATCTTCTACACTAACCCTATGGACATCATCAACATATTTATAAAGGGCATTTTTATAACCAGATAGAAGTTTTTCTGAAGATTTTATTTGAGAGGCAATTGTATGCGAAGTCGATAAGTCAGGGTTTTGAGTAAAAAAAGGTTTAAAATCTGTAGATTTCGATCCCGCCAAAGAAGCTATTTGACTACTTGTGAGATATGTATCCCTATCATGATAATTAATTACAGCTTGACCTTGCTGCTTTAGATATGAATGTTGCTCACCAGCATTGTTAATTTCTTTTACAAGGCTTTTAATATATCCTATATTAAGCCTATTATTGGAAACTTTATCAATAAGAGTATTAAACTTATCATCAGTTAGCCCAATGGATTTAGGATTAAAATTAGCTGGATCTTGACCAATTGCGTTAATAAACTCATCTTTTGTCATTAAGATTTATATTTTAATAAATTGCGCTTCAAAACAACATCCTTACTTTAATTATTTTTACCCAACAAAATAATATAAGGCATTAATCATTATAACAAAATTCACTTCTAAAGCAATAAGGAAATTGATATTACGCTTCCGAAGTTGCGAATTGTTGTAATTCAAGTCTTTAATTCATGTCTTATAAAAGTTAAAGCCCAGATAATTTTTGTTAAATTCTAAAGATTAAGCATTTATATAATATAACTTGACATTATTCACGCTCAAAATAATTTCCAGCCTCAGATACTTATTTTGAAAAATAAAATATTAGAACCATGGTTAGAAAAATTATCCTGTTGATCATTATCTCAGTTTTAGCATCTTGTCAGCATAAATCAGAATTGCAAACAAAGGAAAAAGAGTCGGAAAAAGAGTTGTATGAAACCGTTCGTGATGAGAAACAGGCCGAACAAATTAATCAGCAAATTGAAGAAAAAATACAAGAAAAAGTTGAAGAAATTGAGGTTAAAGATCGAGTTTTCTTTGACTATGATTCTGCAGATTTAAGAGATGATACAAGATCTATACTTAACATACAAGCGCAATGGTTAAATAGCGATCCTTCAATAAAAGTAACAATTGAAGGTCATTGCGATGAAAGAGGAACTCGCGAATATAACATTGCTCTTGGTGAAAAAAGAGCTAATTCCGTAAGAGACTATCTTATTGGCAAGGGTGTAGAAATGTCACGAATAAAAATTGTGTCGTATGGAAAAGAAAAGCCAGCATTCTTTGGCTCGAATCCAGAAATATGGGCTAAGAATCGTCGCTCTGTAACCGTGATAAACAACTAATAAATTTGACCAGCGGCCTTTATAAGTGCTTACTCCGCTTTATCTTTAAAGCAGAATACACAATACCTCGTTAACATTTTTAGTTAATTTTCGTCAAAAATTAATTACTTTAAAATATAGTTAGAGCTAAAAATTAGTTAATTCACTCTAACTATGCTATTTTAACAAAATATCCCTCAAGGGCTTAAGATCTTTCGACTGATCTTCTTTATCATTATCACTGATCTCTTTATCTAGCTCTGGCATCTTGCTGAAGTTTGGTGGTATTACGAGTGGTGGGTCAATATCTTTTTTACACGAGAAAGCTAATATCAATATAAGGGTTATCGATATTGTATGAATATTTTTAATCTTTCTTTTCAGGATTTTCATTTTTTTTATAAAAAAATTCTTTATGAAGTAATATAACAACGCCGAGGAATATAAAACTATCAGCAAAGTTAAAAGCTGGCCAATGATATTTACCGATATAAAAATCTAAAAAATCAAATACAGCACCATGCCAAATGCGATCTAAGACATTTCCTAAAGCCCCTCCAAATATCAAAGAAAAAGATATGCGACTCAGATTGTCCTTTGACTTGTAAAGGAAAAGTAGTACGACCAAAGAAATTAGACCCTGTAAAATAGATAATATTATATGGCTATGAGCTATATTATTAAACATGCCAAAGCTAACACCGCTATTCCAAACATAAACTATGTCAAAAAAGCCAAATATTGATATTTTGGGATTATATATTTGCAATTCATAGGCAATACTGCGTAAATAAGATGCTATCATATGCTTGCTTATCAAGTCAATTACAGCAAGCATAAGCGCAATTAAAAACCAAATAATAAAAACTCTATTAACTTTCAAAATCTTTTACTTATAAAAATTATTTATATAATTATATTTGAGGTTAAAATTTTATTTTTAATTAACCAATTAATAATGCCAAGTTACAATTTTTAGTAAAAAATAATTTTAATATCAGATGAAAATAATTTTTATGGGAACTTCTGATTTTGGCAGCGAATTATTGCAAAATCTAATTATAGATAAAGATTTAGAATTAATAGCAATTTATACCAAGGAGCCAAAAATAGCTGGTCGCGGCAAAAAGGTGACCAAATCACCTATTCACAAAATTGCACTTACACATAATATCAAAACAATAACTCCAAAAAATTTTAAATCGGCAGATTCTATTGAGGAATTCAATAATTTTAAAGCAGATTTAGCAATTGTTGTATCTTACGGCCTTATTCTTCCGCAAGAGATTTTAGATGCTCCAAAATATGGCTGCATAAATATTCATCCCTCAATGTTGCCAAGGTGGCGAGGCGCGGCACCGATGCAAAGAACAATAATGAGTAATGATAGATATAGCGCCATGACTATCATACATATGAATAAAGATCTTGATGCTGGTGATATAATCCATCAGGAAAAAATTTATATAGAAGAAAAAGAAAATTTTACAACTCTAAGTAAAAAGATGTCAGAGCTTTCATTAAAATTAACCAAAAAAACATTAACTGATTTTCGCAATAGCAACGTAAAGACAGTTAGGCAAGATGATGATTTAGCGACCTACGCTAATAAAATCCACAAAGAAGAATGTAGAATTGACTGGCATTTACCAGCCCAAGAGATTATTCAAAAAATTCGCGGCCTTCATGGAAATTTAGGGGCTTTTTTTACATATGAAGGAGAAAAATTTAAAATTTTTGATGCCAAAATTATTAAAAATAAAAAAATTATTGAGGCAGGAGTGGTAATAGACAAATATTTTACTATTCAGTGCCAAGATTATGCTATAAAGCCATTGATAATACAAAGAAATGGCAAGAAATCTATGTCTATAAAAGATCTATTGCTTGGCTTTAAGCCAAAAATAGGCGCTAAACTTAATTAATACCAATTCCAATTATTTAACCTTCCTATGTTTGGTCTAAAATTCAGTCAAGAAAGCTTATGCATATCAATTACACCACGCTTTCTGGATTGAATTTTATTCTCAAAACTAATTTTATTAAATGTGGTATTATAGATGGATTTTGGTACAATACCAATTCCAGTCTTTACATATACCTTGATATACTAAAAATATTTCTACTAGATTTTTCCTTAAAAAAATTTTGATCAAATTACTGGTTTTCAAGTTAAAATGTCATCAACAGTGGCAGCAATCATTAAAGATTATCCTTGGTATTATTTTGTAGAGCCGCTCGAGCTGCTGCTAATCTAGCTATTGGAACCCTGTATGGTGAGCAAGAAACATAATCCAAGCCAATTTTTTGACAAAACTCTATTGAACTAGGATCTCCACCATGCTCGCCACAGATACCAAGCTTAATATCCTTTCTTGTTGACCTACCCTTTTCAACAGCAATTTTTATTAACTCCCCAACACCTTCTTGATCAAGCTCTGCAAAAGGATCATCTTTAAAAATTCCAGCTTTTTTATAATCTGGCAAGAAGCTAGCAGAATCATCACGAGATAAGCCAAAGCTAGTTTGAGTCAGATCATTTGTGCCGAAGCTAAAAAATTCAGCATCTTTCGCTATTTTATCCGCAATCATTACTGCTCTTGGTAGCTCAATCATAGTGCCAATCATATATTTTAGATCAATATTTTGCTCAGATTTAACCTTATCTTCAATTGATATGATGCAAGATTTTAGTATTTCTAACTCTTTTTGAGAAGAAACCAATGGGATCATTATTTCCAATAACACATCTTGATTTAGCTCTTTTTTTACTATGGAAGCAGCCTCAAAAATTGCCCTGACCTGCATTTCATATATTTCTGGATATGATATCCCTAGCCTACAGCCACGATGGCCTAGCATTGGGTTTTGTTCGCTAAGTTGTGAAATACGATTTCTTACATACTCAATCTCAACATTCAATGAATTAGCTATCTCTTTTATTTCCTCTTCCTTATGTGGCAAAAACTCATGCAAAGGTGGGTCAAGAAGTCTTACTGTAACTGGTAGACCAGTCATTATCTTAAATATTTCAATAAAATCTTTCCGTTGCATTGGTAATATTTTGGCTAATGCTTTTTTTCTACCCTCAATATTTTGTGACAATATCATTTCTCTTACCGAAATGATTCTATCTTCATTAAAGAACATATGTTCAGTTCGACATAAGCCGATTCCTTCAGCACCAAAATCAATAGCCGTCTGGCAATCAGCTGGCGTCTCGGCATTGGTACGAATTTTTAAATTTTTTACCTCATCAGCCCATTGCATAATTTCTTTAAAATCTTGAGAAAGATCAGGTTTTAGTGTAGGCACTTGACCTAACATAATATCTCCATTATTACCATTGATAGTGATAATATCTCCTTCTTTTACTACAGCGCCAGAAGCAATAAGAGTTTTATTTTTATAATCGACATCAATATTTGTTGCTCCAGAAACGCACGGGGTTCCCATGCCTCGAGCTACTACTGCAGCATGAGATGTCATACCTCCACGAGCCGTTAATATTCCCTGTGACACATGCATTCCCTTAATATCTTCCGGACTGGTTTCTATCCTAACCAAGAGAACTTTTTCGCCATTTTCAGATCTTTTTTCAGCTTCCTGTGAAGAGAATACAACGATACCAGATGCAGCGCCTGGAGAGGCTGGCAATCCTCTAGCAATTAATTTAACTTTAGCTTGCGGATCTAGTGACGGGTGTAAAAGCTGCTCTAGGCTAGATGGATTAACTCTCAGCAGAGCTTCTTTTTTTGAAATCAAGCCCTCTCTAACCATATCAACAGCTATTTTTATTGATGCAGCAGCAGTTCTTTTGCCGCTCCTAGTTTGAAGCATCCATAGCTTTTTATCTTGAACAGTAAATTCAATATCTTGCATATCCTTATAATGTTTCTCAAGATTGCGATAAATATCGACTAATTCATTAAAGACTTCGGGCATAGTTTCTTCCATTGATGGCAATTTAGACTCCAAACCCTCTTTTCCCTTGATAGTGATTGATTGCGGAGTCCTGATGCCAGCTACAACATCTTCACCCTGAGCATTAATCAAATACTCACCATAAAGTAAATTCTCTCCAGTTGATGGGTTGCGAGTAAAGGCAACGCCGGTTGCTGATGTTTCTCCTAGGTTACCAAAAACCATAGCTTGCACATTTACAGCCGTTCCCCACTCTTGTGGTATTTTGTTGAGCTGGCGATAAGTGATGGCGCGATCATTCATCCAAGATGCAAATACTGCTTCAATTGCACCCCATAATTGCTGATCAACATTTTGTGGAAATACTTGTCCCGACTCTTCTTTTACCTTTTGCTTGAATAGCTCTATGATTTGCGCTAAGTTTTCCGACGTAAGATCGGTATCATTTTTAACGCTAAATTCTGCTTTTTTCTCATCAAGGATTTCTTCAAAATTATAATGATCGACGCCAAGAACAACATCGCTATACATCTGAATAAAGCGACGATAAGAATCTAGGGCAAATCTTCTATTATTGCTTTTTTTAGCTAGCGCCTCAACTGTTTTGTCGTTTAATCCAAGATTTAGAACGGTATCCATCATGCCTGGCATTGAAGCTCTGGCACCAGATCTAACGGAGAATAGTAATGGATTAGATTCGTCACCAAACTTAGATCCAATAATAGATTCAATATCAAATATTGCCTTTGCAACCTGATCTCTAAGATCCTGAGGTATATTCTTATCATTTTTATAATAAAAATCACAAAAATCCGTGGTTATAGTATATCCTGGGGGGACGGGTAGGCCTAAATTAGACATTTCAGCTAAATTAGCTCCTTTTCCACCAAGTAAGTTGCGCATGGAAGAATTACCCTCAGCCTTACCATCTCCAAATGTATAAACAAATTTTGTCATTTTAAACTCAAAAAAACTCTTAAAAATTATTAATTAAAACAAGTTAAATAATTCATTACTCAACATAAATATATAAAACTCAATATTACAAAGCCAAAATTATATTATATATTATTTTTAGACGTATATGTAGATATTAGACTAATAAATTAGCTTATTTACGCTGAAAATAAAGTAAAATTAAACTATTTTTTATGGTATGTCTACTTTTGACAGGCCATATATCTTTTCAAAAAGACTTCTGGCTGATGCAAGAAGAGTCAATCTATTTTCTCTTATTTTTATATCATCATCATTTATCGTGACATTGTCGAAAAAATTTACCAAAGGCAATTCAAGAATTTTAATAAGCTCAAAGGCTTCATCAAAATCGCTTTTATATATTAATTTAGTAAATTTATTAGATATTTGCCTTATCCTTTTATTTAAAACAATTTCTTCTTTTGTTTTAAAAGACATTTTTGAAGGCTTGCCTTGATATATCTTGCCGTCATTTCTTTCTTCAATTTGCAATATTTTAGCAACCCTTTTATATAATTTAATGATTTGCGACTGATTATTGAAAACTATCTTATCTAGAAATCTTATTTTCTTGGAAATATACAAGATATCGCAATATTTATGAGCATCTATATCTGACAAGTAATGACTAACAACGGCATTAACAATTTCTGGATGTAGCCCGTCATTATCTTTCAAGTAAACTTTAAGCCTCTCAACAAAAAACTTAATTATATCAGCTACCAAATCATGTTTATTTTGATAAGCAGCGCTTTGTGATTTGTTAATATATCTTGCAATAACTTTTGAAGGATAGGCCTTGAGAGACTTCTCAATAAGGATCCTAATTGGAAACGCGATATTATGATAAAAACCGATACGAATAATACCAAGAACCGCCCTTCTTAAAGCATAAGGATCTTTTGATCCCGTTGGCTTGTCGCCAGACAAAAATAAGCCGACAATGGCATCCATCTTGTCAGCTATTGACAAAACAACTCCCAGGGAAGTTTTTGGCAAGTTGGAGCTTACAGATATCGGCTTATAATGCTCGTAAATTGCAGCAACTATCTTATCATCCTCGCCATTTTTATGAGCGTAGTAACTACCAATTTTACCTTGTAACTCCGGAAACTCTGCAACTGCTTTAGTTGTTAAATCGGCTTTACTTAGCATTGATAATCTGGTAATAAGTGATAAGTCGCAATGAGGTACAAAAATTGCTAAAAATTTCGCTAAATTAGATAGTCTCGTTGATTTATCAAAGACGCTTCCTAGTTTTTGATGAAAAACAATATTTTTTAAATCAGTCACTCTTTCATCGAGGGTCTTTTTAAGATCTTCATTAATAAAAAACTTAGCGTCAGATAATCTAGCCCTTACCAACCTCTCATTATCATGAATAATTTGTGACTTGTTAATTTTTAAATCATTATTGTCGATTACAAAAATAAATTTTGAAGAAAGATTGCTTCCTTGATCTTGCAGACAAAAGTATTTTTGATTGGATTTTAATGTTAAAACAAGAACCTCGTCAGGTAAATCCATAAATTCTTTATCGATATTGGCTATTAATATCTGTGGAGATTCGCATAAGCCGGTTACTTCATCAAATAAAATAGATTCGCTACCGTCGATTAATTTAAGATCCAAATCTTGACAATGTGCCTTTATTTCGCTAACAATAAAATTTTTACGTTTATTGTAATTGATTAAAATATTACTTTTTTGCATTATGTTGAGATACTCATCAAAGCTTTCCGCTTTTTGAGGGGTATTTTTTATTCCAATAAAAGTATTATTATTAGATTTGAGACCAAAGAACTCAATATCGATCACTTCTTTGTCAAGCAAGCATAAAATATTTCTTATTGGCCTAATCCATTGTGGCTGACAATCTTTATCTTCAATATTCCACCTCATTAATTTTGGCCAAATATTCACTAATCTTGGCAAAATTTTATTTAGAGATGATTGCAAAATATCTTGTGATTTTATTCTCCTTTCTTCAATTTTATAAGAAAAATATTGATGCCCTTTATTTTCTATTTTTAAAAGCTGAGAAGTGTCATTGAGATTTTGCGACTTTAAGAATCCTTGAATAGCCTTGTCATTAGCATCAACTCTGGGTCCAATTTTTTGAATTGAGGGCAATATATGATCTGTTTTAATATTTTTTAAAAAACAACCAATCCTTCTTGAAGAAACAAATATCTCTAGATCTTTATCGTCAAATTCTAGCCCTTCTTCAATAAAAATATCGCATGCTATTTTATAAAAGCCCGTAGCAGCTTTCTGTTGTAAAAGCGGAGGTATTTCTTCGCTAAAGATTTCTAGGACAAAATTTTTCATAAATACATTACCAGTAGCTATAATTTTGGATGCTCTACTCTAATAAATTTGGTAGATTTAACCTTGTCGCAAGGCATGTTTTTTAAAAGATTAAAAATTTTTAACTCTTGCTCATTTTTAACTATAAATCCAGCTAAAATCTCTTCTCCATTATCAATATATGATGATTTATCAAGGTGAAATTCATCACTTAAAACTGAT
>DDCV01000111.1 GCA_002335845.1 Rickettsiales bacterium UBA1997
TCTGATTCTTGGGAAGATCGTTTTAATTCATGGATTAAAAATATTGCATCATCTGTAGATAAAGACTTAATGGGGATTGCTAATAAAAAATTAGACAAAATTATTATAAGAGCTGCACTAGATAAAACTAACGGAAGAAAAAATGAAGCAGCTATTTTGCTTGGGTTAGGAAGAAATACTCTTTCAAAGAAAATGAAAGATCTTGGTATCTAAACTAAAGGAAGATTGGACTGTCTCCACTCTCCTATACCGCCTTTTAATATTAAAATATCATTAAACCCTTCTTTATTAAGGATTTCTCCAGCATTACCAGATTGGCTGCCCATCTCGCAAACAAGAACAATAGATTTATCAGAATTCTGAAGTTTATAAGTACTATTTTCTAAAGTATTAAAAGGAATGCTAATAGCTCCAGTAATATGGCCCTTTTCAAAATCATCAGAAGGTCTCAAATCAACCAAAAGCATATTATCTGCGTTAGCAAGAGCAGTTAATTCTTGACATGATATTCTCTTGCCGCCCTTCTGAGCATTTGATCTAATCAATAGGATTATCGCTATAAATAATGGTACAGAAAGATAGTAATGATCTATTAGAAATAAAGTAATATTAACCATTGGAGTATTATCTATTAAAATAAAACAAAATTCTTCAAAATATATAAAAATGAAAAAAAGAAATCTTATACTCGTAAGACATGGGCAGAGTGAATGGAATGCAAAAAATTTATTTACTGGTTGGAAAGATCCTGATCTAACGAATCTTGGGGTAAATGAAGCAGGTAATGCTGGAGCTCTCATCAAAGAAACTCAGATTGAGTTTGATGAAATGTTTACTTCTAACTTGGGTAGAGCACAAAAAACAGGTGCAATAATTTTAGATTTATTAGCGCAGAACAATATCCTAATAACTAAACATGAAGCATTGAATGAAAGGAATTATGGAAGTTTGGCAGGTCTTAACAAGGATGATGCTAGAAAAAAATGGGGAGAAGAACAGGTACATATATGGAGGAGATCATTTGATATACCCCCACCCGAGGGAGAGAGTCTAAAAAATACAGCTGAAAGAGTTTTGCCTTACTTTAACCAGCAGATTATGCCCAAGATTATTGATGGAAATAATATATTAATAGCAGCTCATGGAAACTCATTAAGAGCGTTAATAATGCAGTTGGATGGAATATCACAAGAAGATATCGTAAAGCTTGAAATCCCTACAGGGGCTCCAATTCATTACTCTTTCAATAATGATGGTTCTATTATTAATAAAAACAATCTCTATGAATGAGCAAAATCATACAAGATAAAGATCGGTTATCTGATCTTGTCATTGAGTGGTATAGGTCTCATGGAAGAGAAGGATTGCCTTGGAGAAAGAATATTACTCCATATAAGATTTGGATTTCTGAAATTATGCTTCAGCAAACTCAAGTTAAAACTGTAATTCCTTACTATCTTAGGTTTATAAAAACATACCCTACTTTTAATTCTTTAATTTTAGCCAGTGAGGATCAGATCATCGCTCTTTGGTCTGGGCTAGGTTTCTATAGAAGAGCAAAAAATATTTACAAAGCAAAGGAGCAGATAAAGAATTCATTTAATAAAAAATTTCCTGATAACTTTAATGATCTGATGTCTCTTCCCGGCATTGGTGAATCAACCGCAGGGGCAATAATGTCTATTGCATATAACAAATCATATCCAATCCTAGATGCAAACGTTAAAAGAGTGCTTATCAGGTACTCAAATGTTACTGAAGAGTCTGCTTCAAAAAAAAATAAGGTTTTGTGGGAGATATCAAGAAAGGAGACTCCAATAAATAATGTATTTGACTATACACAGGGAGTTATGGATCTTGGTTCTACAGTATGCAAGCCAAAAGACCCACTTTGCGCACAATGCCCTATAGTCTCTATATGTGATTCTGCATTTGCGAAAGTTACAGATAATTCAAAAAAAGAAAAAATAAAAAAAGGTAAGTCACAAGTAAGTATTAACTTTACTCTTGCTCATACAGATAACGAATACCTTCTGTTTAAAAGGAATGAAAAAACATTTTGGGAAGGATTATGGCTTCCATCTGAACAGCCAAAAATTCATAAAATTTTTAAAAGAGAATCTTGTAGTGAAGCTCATATAAACAGAAAACATAAATTAACTCATTTAGATTTAAATATGAGCATTACACTATTAAGATATAATAATTCTTTTGATATTAACTCAAATAGCGAATATCGCTGGGTAAAAAAAATTGATATTAACAATGTTGGTATGCCGGCGCCAATTAAAAAAATAATTTTAGAAATATGACAGATACAGTTTTTTGCAAGAAATTTAAGGAAGAGCTGCCAGCACTTAAGATACCACCAATGCCAGGACAGAAAGGACAAGATCTTTTGTTATCAATCTCACAAAAGGCATGGGATGAGTGGAAATCGCATCAAACAACCCTCATTAATGAAAAGAGATTGGATATGTCTAATGCAGATAGCAGATTGTGGCTTATGAACCAAATGGATAAGTACTTTAATAATGAGGATTATGAAAAAGCTTC
>DDCV01000158.1:0-600 GCA_002335845.1 Rickettsiales bacterium UBA1997
CATAATCGTAGCATTGATAATGCTTTTAAGATTATTGATATTGCTAAGATATCCGGAGCAGACGCTGTAAAATTACAAACATATCATCCGGACACAATTACAATGAATATGAATACTCCTGAATTCATCATTAACGGAGGATTATGGGATGGTCAGAGCTTATATGAATTGTATGAAAGTGCTTTTATGCCATGGGAATGGCACAAGCCGCTTTTTGATCATGCCAAAAAAAGAGACATCACAATCTTTAGCTCTCCTTTTGACAGCACAGCCGTTGATTTATTAGAGGATTTAAATGCTCCAGCATATAAAATTGCTTCATTTGAAGCTATCGACCTTCCGTTGATAGAGTATGTGGCTAAAACTGGAAAACCAATGATTATTTCAACCGGTATGGCTGATTCACAAGAGATAGAGGAGGCTATTTTAACTGCTCAACAAAGTGGATGTAAGCAACTTGCAATTCTCCATTGTGTTAGCGGCTATCCGGCACCTGCAGATGATTATAATTTAAATACATTAACTGATATGAGAACAAAATTCGGTTTAGTTACTGGGCTATCTGATCACACTACTGATAATATTACTGCAATTACTAGC
>DDCV01000158.1:615-4710 GCA_002335845.1 Rickettsiales bacterium UBA1997
TTAAAGCAATTATGTATTGGAGCTAAGAATGCTTGGAGTGCGCTTGGTAAAGTGGATTATTCTAAAAAAACAAGCGAAAAAGAAAATGCTAAGTTTCGACGTTCACTGTACTTCATTAAAGACATTGATGAAGGCCAAGTGATCTCTGAGGAACATATTAAAAGCATTAGGCCTGGTTATGGGCTTGCTCCCAAGCACTATAATGAAATTATTGGCAAAACAACATCTCAAAAGATCTCATTAGGTACAGCTATAAGCTGGGACCATATAATCAAATGAAAAAGTTAGTATGGATAGATATTGGAACTCATTTTGCGCAAGAGCATGAATCTATTTTTTCTTCAAATCTTATATTTTATTCCTTCATCATTAGACGTTTTATAAGCTCAAAGCTATTTAAGCGAGGAAAATTTGTAACTTTAAAAGGATTAAAAGAAATTATCTCTTCAAGGCATAAGTTAAAAAAAAACGCACAAGATTTTTATTCAATATTTGTTGAAGCAAATTCAGAGATAGCTCGCAAGATGAAGTTTTATCCAAAGGCTGACTTATTTTTTAATTTAGCGTTAACTAATAACCTGTCACAATCCCCATCAATAACTAAATTATACCTTGGTGATGGAAATGCTTTATCACAAGGCAGCTCTATATTCTTGGAAAAACACAATGTTAATAAAAATAACTTTGTTGCAGCATTTGGAGTATCTACAAATGATTTTTTTAAGGAATTAGAATTATATTTAAGCAATCAATTTAGCGATTATGCTGTAATTATTAGGCTGAATTGTGAAGGGGTCGAAGATGATGTCATTTATTCAGCTCACAAATATTTTGGGAGTAAATTACAACTTATTTGCGGGTCTCTTAAAGATGTCAAGGGAGTGAAAGGCCCGGAAGCCCTTCAAAGGCTTGAAGGGTTTATTTCTGAAAATGGGCTAGTCTTTGCAAAGTTTTATGCGCCTATATATACATGGCTAGAAGGACATCAAGCAATCCTAGGATTATTAAGAAAGTTAGATTGACCGTAAATTTCAAAAATATCTTATGAATAATATTTTATCTTTTGACTCTAATTTTATAGTAAACCCAATTAGAAATTATTATTTATCAAAAATTAAGAAGCTTCAAAAACAAGATAAGCTTACAAAGAACAAATTAATTTTATACCGGCTAGATAAAGAAAATATTTTTATACGAGATAAGGCAAATCTTAGCGGAACTTCCATCGGTATATCCCAGGCAAATATTGATGCCTTGAGTCTTAAGTTTTACCGTTATCTAGAAAAATCTAAAAGTTGTGAAGGCCTCAAGATTAAAAATAAAAAACTATATGAATTATATACTCGGCAGCTCAAACTAAAGCTAGGAGGAGTATTGAAATGTGCATATAGAATTCAAAACATACAACATGGCAAAGATGAAAGCTTGGAAATAATTTCAGACAAGCAAACTCTTTCCATGATTCAAGAAGCCTTATTGTTTTTAAATTATTCTACTAACAAGATTATTTGGAAATCAAACCCAGCTCTTACCATTTGCATCACTCTTAATTCATTCATCATGAGGTCGGCAGCAATAATAAAAATGCTTATTACCCCAACAAATCTTCCTAAAGAATATTTTTATAAGCATGTTAGCAATGAGGCCTCCACAATTTTAATTACCATGCCAAAAAGAAGGCCTAAAGATTTTTTTACAAGTTATGTGGAAAAACTTGGTCCAAAATTCAATATTCTTATATATAGCGTTGGTTTTTTAGATCAAGCGCCGTGTGAGTATGAGCGAATTAAAATCAAGAGAAGAATGGGATTTTTATCTGGTTTATTTAAATTAGAATATTTATGTTTTGATGCTCAAAGCTATATTGCAGACACGCTATTAATTTTTAAAAATCATTCAAATCTTAACATGAGCATTGATGCCGTTAATGCTCTAATGGAAAACAATATCGATGCCCATATTACCAGGCTGCAAACAAATGTTTTAGATAATTATTTAGCAATAAAAGCTCGGGAAAAAGGTATTTTTATTTTAGGCGATATTCAGGAAGAAATTTTCTACTGTGATGAGGCTGTTTGTCCCTCTGAATCTGAGTTTACTGAATCCCTCAAACTTGCGCTAGCTGATATAAGCAAAATAACATTTAGGGGCAGCAATTCTCTTATTCAGTATCGTCTTTCAAATTTCAACAATAATGATGAGCGTTATCTAAATAAATTACTTAAAATTGATCATCGTCAAAAGATTATTTTTTATGCTTCAGATCCATCAAAAGAGGAATCGCAACGTTATCTAATTGAGAAATTTCTTTTTAACTACTTTGCAAGTAATTCTGAGTTTACTTTTGTTCTCAAAACACATACTCAGGATGATGGAAAGATAACAAACTATGCATATTTAGATTCTGGTCAACCTTCTAATATTTTTCTTATTGGAGATGCAGCCCAAAGAACGAAAATAGCCTCTAAAGAATTTAATATATTCAATGAATTTGATTTTAATTCAGCGGTAGCAACTAGTGATGGATTCCTTACCTCATCATCTTCATCAATACTTCAAGCTTTAGCATTAGATATCAAGTCTGGAATTGTGGATCTTTTCAATAATGGTTTTTATGATTATCTGGTTGAATATGATGCTGTCAAACTTGTAAATTCAGAGAAAAGTTTAGATAAGTTTCTTGATAGTAAATATTTGTCAATCGATGAGAGCACTTTACGCTTTTGTGGTCTAAAAATTGATGGTGAATTTAATCTCGGAGATCACCTCAAACTAAGCCTAGAAAAGTATAATTATAAAAATGACAGAAAAAAATTAGCATACTTTAAAAGATGAGTGCTTTTACACAAAAAAAATACCGATTCTATTTTAAGTTAAGTAGCTTCCATAAATTTTTAGCTTTCATGCTTTCTCTGATATATGGCGCTCTTATTATATTCTTTCTAAATCTTCAACATCAGCTCGGTAGTGGTGACATAGCATCATATCTTCATTTCTTTAGTCAGTTTTCTCCAGAAAATGATGCTCCAGAACTTTCCATACAGCAAGATGGCGCTTTTCGCCTATCTGTATTCTTTTTAAGAGAATTTTTTGGTGTTCAGGCTTTAACTATTTTAAATGCAATTGCATTTATAACTTCCACAATAGTTTCTTATATATTTTTAACAAATATAAGATCAGAAAAATATTTAGTTTATCTATTGCCTTTATTAGTAATGATTTTCACTACTCCAATTGTTCAGGCATTATTTTCATCGAACATAAGATCGGGCATAGCATTTACCTTGTTGATGATTTCCATTGTTTATCTCAGAGGGATAACCCAGTTAGTTTTTTTTGGACTGTCAAGCATTGTACATTTTTCTATGATCCCATTTATAGGTCTCTATATTTTGTTTCATCTCAAAGATCGTTTTCACTATGATGGCATCAGATTAAATAATACCTTCACTTTTATTGTTTTGCTTTTTGCATCAATATTTTTGGCTGTTGTGGGCGGTATCTTCAATGGGGGAACGTCAGTTAGCTCAAGCTTTGCATATAACTTCCTAGTTTTTTATATTGCAACTTTAATGATTTTTACAGGCAGAAAATTAATTAAAAATGTTTTTGGTTTTTTGTCAGCTGGCATGATATTTATTTATTTTACCGGAATTCTTATAGATGTATCTTATGCTAGGTATATTGGAAACGCGCTTTTGCTATATTTTTTATTCTTAATACAGCATGGAGAGGAAAGAAAAATTGAAGTTTTTACAATAGGCTATATCCCATTCTATGTATTGACTGTTTCATTCATGTTCTCAAATTTAGCTTAGCAGCTCTGATGAAAAATATTATTATTTTAGTTAGCGCCATGAATTTAGGTGGTGCCCAGAGGGTTGTTTCTATTTTGTGTGATCATTGGTCAAAAAATGGCTATAAAGTTACGCTTATTTCAACCTTTACTGGCAACAAAATAGATCACTATAAAGTAAATGATCAGGTCGCATTAAAATCTTTAAGAAATAATTCTATTTTCTCCAAAATAAAAATACTTACTTTGGTTTTAAAGCTTACGCAGTTAAGAAAAATAATTCTAGATGAAAAGCCAGA
>DDCV01000010.1 GCA_002335845.1 Rickettsiales bacterium UBA1997
AATTAAGTATCTAATTACAAAATATTTTTGCTTTTAGATTTAATTTTAAAGCGCCGCAGTATCTAGATACTTCAAGTTTTAAAATTAAATAATAAAAGCAACAAAGATGAGGTAATTAGATGTTTAATTTATGGAAATAGTATTAGATCACTTGTTTCAAATCTGGCGCCAAATCAAGCTTTTCCCATGAAAAACCGCCATCATCTTCTGGATCGCGACCAAAATGACCATAGGCCGCACTTCTGTGATAAATTGGCTTATTTAGCCCCAAATGTGTGCGAATACCTTTTGGCGTCAAATCAACTAATTTATCAATTATTCTCACTAAATCCTCACCCTTAACTCCACTGCCATGATTATTGATATAAAGTGATTGCGGCTTGGCCACGCCAATAGCGTAAGAAAGTTGAATTGTGCAGCGTGTTGCCAAATTAGCTGCCACAATATTTTTTGCTAAATANNTCAACTTTAGTTGGATCTTTACCAGAAAATGCACCGCCACCATGAGGAGCTGCGCCACCATAAGTATCAACAATAATTTTTCTACCAGTCAGCCCAGCGTCACCATCGGGGCCGCCAATAACAAAAATTCCAGTTGGATTTACCAAAAGTTTATCATCATCACACATCCAACCATCTGGCAAAGATTTTATAATATAGGGTTTAATAAGTTCTTTCACTTCTTCTTGCTGCATTCCTTGTGGATGCTGAATTGATACCAATATTGTTTTGGCTTTTACTGGTCTATTATTTTCATAAATCAGCGTAACTTGACTTTTGGCATCTGGACCTAAAGCAGGCAAATCTTTTGCCTTAATAGCAATATCAATATTATGCAAAATTCTATGGGCATAATAAATGGCAGCTGGCATTAATTTTTCAGTTTCATCGCAAGCATAACCAAACATAATACCTTGATCTCCAGCTCCCTCTTCCTTGTTATGGTTTGCATCCACTCCCACAGCAATATCTTTTGATTGCTCGTGAATTAGATTAGTTATTTTTAGATTTTGCCAATGAAAGCCATCTTGCTCATAGCCAATTTTTTTGACAGTTTGACGAATTCTATTTTCTATATCAGCATTGCTAATTTTAGGAGCGCGAATTTCTCCACCCACAATAACATTGTTGGTCGTGGCAAATGTTTCAATTGCTAGGCGCGAATATGGATCTTGTGCTAAATATTCATCAACTAAAGCATCAGAAATTTGATCGCAAATTTTATCAGGATGACCAGCGGAAACAGACTCCGAGGTAAAAAGATAATTTTTAGGCATGTAAATTGCAAAAAGGAGATTTATGGAAGGCTTTCCAAGATAAGGTGAAAATAAACTTAAAATGTCTTTATCTAAAATCAAATATTTTCTTGATTAGTGCGATTAATTATAATTAAAAAGAAAGATGACGCATTATTAACATAGTTTGCAAACGGGTTAATATTGTGCTTCTAAAGTTTAAAATTGGTATAAAACATCTATCGCAAGACATGTTGCAAGATCAGCACAAAACAGAAAATAAAAGATTAATCAGAAGTTTTGGCCGCATAAAATCTCGCAAATTATCCAATCATAAAAATGCTATTTTACAAAATATCTATCCTAAATATCAGTTAAATAGCGCAGTTTTTTTTGACGCAAATTTTATCAATAATTTTGAAAAAACCATTCTTGAAATTGGTTTTGGCTATGGTGATTTTTTATATAAAATGGCCAAAGATAATCCGCAAAATCTCTATATTGGTTGCGAACCACATCTCAATGGCATCATCAATATATTAAGAAAGCTAGAGCAAGAGCCGCTGCCAAATATATTGCTACTTAATGATGATTTTCGCAAATTGGCCCCAGAATTAAACCCATCATTAAACCCATCATTAGATCAAGGATTAAATACCCAAAAAACCCAACAATCCTCATCGCAAACTCCCCAAGCACAATCAAGATTAGATGAAAAATCATTTTTTGATCAAATTTTTATTCTTTTCCCCGATCCATGGCCCAAACTCAAACATTATAAAAGAAGACTTATCAATCAAAATTTTCTTGATGAAATTATTTACCCACTTCTAAAAACAGCAAAACCCAAAATAAACGCCAAAATAGAGCAAAATTCAGCAAATAAAGATCCGCAAATAATAATCGCCACCGATCATGATGATTACAAAACATGGATTTTATCCAATATACTCAAAAGCCACAAATTTCACTGGCCAGCCAAGCTTCAAAAAGATTGGCAAGAATTTCCTCAAAATTGGCTTACAACCAAATATCAAGAAAAAGCTGCCAATGAGGGCCGCACTTCAATAATTATCAAGCTATGCAGCAATTAATATGTCAAATTTAGCAGCAATTCTACCCAAAATCACAGGTCAATATCGCTTCAACGCTCCATTAAAAAATTGGTTTAACACCGAAAGCTACGCCGAAATTCTTTTCAAGCCCAAGGATGAAGCAGATCTTATAAATTTCTTGCAAAATTTTCCTCACAAAGAGGCAATCAAAATAATTGGCGCCACTTCTAATATAGTTTTTAAAAATAAGCTAACCAAAGGTGTTGTTATAAAATTATCTGGCGGATTATCTCAAATTGAGTTGCAAGATAATAATATAATTTATATCAAAGCCGCGACTTTGTGCAAAAATGTTGCCAATTTTTTACAAAATAATTCCTTATCCAATCTAGAATTTCTAACAGGAATCCCTGGCTCAATTGGTGGTGCCATTGCCATGAATGCTGGGTGCTATGGCTCTGAAATTGCCAATTTTCTAATTTCAGCCACAGCAATAGATCTAAATGGCAATATCTGCCAATTTAATAATAAGGATTTTGGCTTTTTTTATCGCGGTAGTGAATTAGTAAAAAAAAGCGGCGATGAACTAATATTTATCTCAGCCAAATTTCAATGCATAAGTAAGGACTCAAATGAAGTTGCTAAAACAATACAACAATTCAATCAACAAAGAGAAGAAAACCAGCCCATCAGAGCCAAAACTGGCGGCAGCACCTTCAAAAATCCCGAAGATTCAGATAAAAAGGCTTGGCAATTAATCGATGACGCTAATTGTCGCGGTTTAAAAATAGGAGATGCTCAAATATCACAAAAACATTGCAATTTCTTAATCAATCAAGGCCAAGCCACGGGCCAAGATATCATTGATCTTATAAAAAAAGTGCAGGATCAGGTGGAATTGAAATCAAACATTAAGCTGCAAACGGAAGTAAAAATCATAAGATAGCAAATATTTTTGTTGTCTTTTAATTTTATCTATTGAATTATTTAACGCAATTAACGAGTTAAGCTTGTGCTTGATTCAACAAATTTTGTTATTTTTGTAGTTTACTTTCTATTTATGCTACAAATATCTATAAATTACTAATTTTTTAAAGTTTTTAATTTTTAAAAACCATTACATCAATTTGATTCAAATATTTATGAAAATTTTCTACAAAAATTTACTTAAGGTTGCTCTTTTTTCTTTTTTCAGCCTAGCTGTATTGCCAGCAATATCTAGTGATTTTATATCGCAGGCTCATGCGACTGAAGCAAATTGTAATGAGCAGACAGCTTCAAATGGAGTTTGTAGCGATAACGACGATGATGATGGTATATGCATTGGAACAGCAGGAGCTACTGCAGGAGATTGCACATGGACAGCTGTTATAGCCGTTGATGCTACCGGAAATGCTTTTGAAAGAACAATGTGTAACTTGCTTAATCTTGTTACTGGAACTGGTGGCAGGGCCTTCGCTGCATTCGCCATAATATCCGTGGGTATTGGCTTTTTCACCGGTAAAGTTTCTTGGGGCTTGATGATTGGTGTTGCCGCTGGTATTGCTGCCATATTTGGTGCGCCATCAATTGTTGCGGCAATTGCTGGAGGAGACGTTATTGATGTAAGCGAATGTAGTAGAGCTGTTATAGAGAAAAAAGAGACAAACTAGTGATCGATGCATATCCCACGCTTGATAATGAAGAGCGATGTAGTGTTAATTTATTTTTTAATCTTAGATGTCTAAAAAATGTGATTTATTAAATGTTGGTGTTGCCACTGGTAACAAGGTTTCGCACTCCAACCAAAAAACTCGTAGAAGGTTTTTGCCAAATCTTAAGCAAATTTCCTTAAAAAGCGATGTTTTGGGTGTTAATTTGAATCTTAAGATTGCTTCATCAACCTTGCGCACTGTCAATAAATATGGTAATATTGATAGCTTTTTGGTTAATTTTCGCTTTGCTAAACTTTCTGCTATTGCACAAAAGCTAAGAAAGCAAATTAAGAAAAAGCTCATCAAGCAAAATCAGCTTGAAACTATCAAAATAGTCAAAGAGTTCAAAAAGCCGGCTGTTAAAATCAAGCCATATAAAAAGAAGAACCTACAAAAACAAGCTGCTACTAAATAGTAAATCTTAGTAGAACAATATAGCGGTAAAATATATCCCAAATCCTATTTTTAATTAATATTTGTTTTTTAATTAAAGATAGGATTTGGTGCTAAACCACCTCAATTTCTCTCAAAACTCATAATTTCTTCACTAAAATATAAGAAAATCAAAATCATTGCCAATTTACAATTCATAATACTCTACATTATGTCACGCTCCTTATTGAAAATTATCCAATTATTTTCTCTTATTATTTTTTCTTTGATATTAATTTTACAACCTTCACTAGCCAATTCACAAAATCCATCCTATCATGCCCCAATTGGAGTTATGAGAGATCATGTTCATGGCAAAAATGAATTAATGTTTTCATATCGTCAAAAACGCATGAATATGCGTCATACCTATCAAGGAAAAAATAAAGTTTCTAGTGATAAGGTGCGTCAAGATTATATGATGGCTCCAGATCAAATGAATATGGCAATGCATATGTTTGGTGGTATGTATGGTGTAACTGATAATTTCACATTATCATCAATGATAAAAATTATTGATAAGGAAATGTCATCAATCAATCGTAGCAACAAGGTTAATCACAGAAATATTGAGGGTTTCGGCGATACTATGATTAATGGCTCTTATCAATTCTATAAAACCAAAGCAGATAGGGCGCAAATTAATATCGCTATTTCACTACCAACTGGCGATATTAAGCAAAATCATAATGGCACAAGATTGGGCTATAAAATGCAAAATGGCAGCGGATCTTACGAGTTAAATCCGGGTCTTAGCTTGGTTAAAAAATTTGCGCATAATTATTCCATTGGCGGACAAATTAATTCTATATTTCGCTTAAATCAAAATAATAATGGCTACAAATTAGGCGATAGCTACAATTTCACCTCATGGCTTGCAAGAGATTTAACTCAAAATTTCTCTGCCTCCACAAGATTGGATTATACAATTAGTGATGGCATTGATGGCATTGATGATGATTTAAATGTGATGATGGCCCCAATAAACGAGACCTTTATGGGTAAATCAAAAATTCTTAATTTATCATTTGGCCTAAATTTCATAGCCACACAAGGATATTTACAAGGGCATAGAATAGCTTTTGAATATGGCTTCCCACTTTACCAAGATTTAGGCGGTTATCAGCTCGGATTTAATCAAATGGTGACTCTAGGTTGGCAAAAAACATTCTAAATAACAATTGTCAAATTTGATGATTGAAATATTATACCATTTCCCATCTTTAATACTACATTTAATCAAATTAGTTTTGAGGATAAAATTTAAGCAATAAATCGCGGTGTATAGTGATATACATAAGATTTATTGCTTAAATTTTAGACCAAAAATAAGAAGGTTAAATGTAGTATTAAAGGTGGGAATTGGTATTATACCATTTTCAATTTA
>DDCV01000084.1 GCA_002335845.1 Rickettsiales bacterium UBA1997
TAGTGTTTGACAGTTTTCACTGATTATTAAATTGCTTCTTTTTAAGAAATACTCCCCAAATTTCAGGGCGCTAAGTTTTAATTTTTTATAGACTATTTTTCTTGAAATTAATTACAATATTAAGATTAAATAAAAATCTTAAAAAGAAAGTTGGGCTTAAGAAAGATCAAGCATTTTGAGTAGTGGTTTTTTGGCTTTTACCCTCAAAGATTCATCTAAATGAATCTCGCGACCAAATTCACTTTTATCGCCATATTTCATAACCAAATAAAGTTTTTCTAGATTGTTTAAGGCCATATATGGGCAGCTATTACACAATGTGCAGCCTGTGCTATCAGTAAATGGGCAATCATAAAATTTTGCATTTGGCTTTAACTTTTTCATCTGATGAATTATATGATGCTCAGTTAGCACGATAAACTCTTCTGCGTCTTGCTCTTTAACATATCGTAGTAATGATGAGGTTGACCCAACATGATGTGCGTAAGATAATAAATTTTCTGGACATTCCGGATGCGCTATGATTTTAGCTTGTGGATAATTTGTTTTTAGCTTTACTAGTTCCTTTTCGCTATA
This sequence comes from Rickettsiales bacterium UBA1997, assembly GCA_002335845.1. The sequence goes on from DDCV01000084.1 coordinate 577, forward strand.
TTGCTCATGAACGATGCAAGAACCATGCCACAAGATCATTTTGCGATTAGTTTGCTTCTCAATGAATCTTCCTAAATGCTGATCAGGAGCAAATATTATTTCTTTATCGACTGGAATTTGGTCGATAATTTTTTTAGCATTTGAAGAGGTTACGATAATGTCAGATAGGGCTTTAATTTCTGCAGAACAATTTATATAAGTTACCACTAACGCATTTGGATGCTTTTCTTTGAATTTAGCAAATTCTTGTGGCGGGCATGATATTTCAAGACTGCATCCAGCTTTAAAATCTGGTACATAAACTTTTTTATCGGGAGATAAAATTTTGGCTACTTCAGCCATGAATTTAACGCCACAAAAAAATATCTGATCAGCGTTAGTAGAAGCAGCTTTTCGTGACAAATCTAGTGAATCACCAACAAAATCAGCAATATCTTGAATCTCTGAATCTTGATAAAAATGCGATAAAATAACAACATTTTTTTCTTTCTTAAGCAAAGCAATTTCTTGCTCAATATTATCTGGAATATCGTAAGTCATATTTTAAAAACCAATAATTTTCCGTACATCTTTCATGGTTTGGCTCGATATTTCAAGAGCCTTTTTATTGCCTTGATCTAAAATTTTTTTAACAAAGCTATAATCTGATTTTAATTCATTCAATTTTTTTTGAATTGGCACTAGATTTTCAATAATAATATCAGCTAAATCGGTTTTTAATTTACCAAAGCCTTTATCGCGATATTCGTTTGCAATATCTTGAGCATCTCTTTTGGCAAGGCTGGCAAAAATATTTAGTAAATTATATATTTCGGGACGATTCTCATTATATTCTATAATTGCCACAGAGTCTGTTTTGGCTTTTTTAACTTTTTTAACTATTAAATCTGGATTATCATTTAGATTAATTCTAGTTAAATCGGATTCATCGGATTTACTCATTTTGCTAGATCCATCTTGCAAAGACATTATCCTGGCTACTTTTTTTATAATCAAAGGCTCGGGCAGTTTAAAATACTCAACATTATAAAGGCGATTAAAGGCTCCAGCCAAGTCTCTGGTTAGCTCTAAATGCTGCTTTTGATCAGCTCCCACGGGAACAAGGTCGGTTTTATAAAGCAATATATCAGCAGCCATTAAAACTGGGTAAGAATAAAGCCCAAGATTTCCATCACCAATTGCCTTATCTTTAAATTGCGTCATGCGATTGAGCCAGCCAAGCGGTGTTATAGTTGATAAAATCCAAGATAGCTCGTTGTGATGCGGTACATCACTTTGTATAAAAATACTAGATTTTTCTGGATCAAGGCCGCATGCTAAATATAGGGCAGCAACATCTAGAGTGCTGCGCCTTAACTCAACCGGATCTTGCTTAACTGTAATAGCATGAAGATTCATTATACCAAATAAGCAATTATTTGAATTCTGCAGCGAAAGCCAGTTTTGTATAGATCCTAAATAATTCCCTAAATGCAAATTACCAGTTGGCTGAGCACCAGATAAAATTCTCTCCGGCAAAATACTCATTATTTATAAATAATTATTAATTTAAAAAAGAAGCATTATTTTATACAAAAGTCTTTTTTGCAATTGTTTTATAAAATTTAAAATCAAATACACTTAGAATTATGGATTTTTTAAATAATTATAAAAAACAAATAGAGTGGAAAGCTAGCGATAATCTGGTTGGATTTGATGATGCTCATTCTTTTATGAAAAACAGGGTTGAAGATATTATAGTCAAAAAAGAAAGGGATATGATTTGGCTTCTAGAGCATCAAGATGTTTATACAGCTGGTGTTAGTGCCAAAGACTCAGATCTTATAAAAACAACCGATATTCCGATTATTAAAACCAATCGTGGCGGTAAATATACTTATCATGGCCCGGGAATGAAAATAATCTATACAATGCTTGATCTTAAAAAAATATTTTATCCAAATAGGCCTGACATTGCTAGATTTGTTAAATTTTTAGAGGAATGGATAATAGATATCTTGGCCGAATATGATATTCCGGGCGAAATCAGAAAAGATCGCGTAGGAATTTGGGTTAAAACTGGTAAAACTGAGAAAAAAATTGCTGCTATTGGTATAAAAATTAGAAAATGGGTATCTTATCATGGTATTGCTATAAATCTTGATCCAGACTTAAGTAAATTTAATAATATAATTCCCTGTGGTATCAATGAATTTGGCGTTACCTCTCTTCAAAATATGGGGGTAGATGATTTTAAAGATATTAACGAATTAATAATTAATAAGTTTTATGAAAGATTAGCGAAATTTAAGACTTGAAAAAGACACTAAGTTAATTATCTAGAAGGGTCTATTGGTTAATTTTATTATTTAATAAATTTGTTAAAATGACAGCACAGCAAAAAAAGAGTGATCAAAGCAATAATACGGAATTTAATTTTGATGTTGAGGTTGGCAAAATTCTCAACCTAATGATTAACTCCTTATACACCAATAAGGATATTGCTTTACGCGAGCTAATATCGAATGCTTCAGACGCTTGTGACAAATTGCGCTATAAATCATTGCAAGATTCAACAATTTCAAGTGATGATTTAAAAATTTCTATCACCATCAACAAAGAAAAAAAACAGCTCATTATTATTGATAATGGCATAGGAATGAATCGTGATGATTTAATAGATAATTTAGGAACTATTGCAAGATCTGGCACCGAAAACTTTATAAAATCTATCACGGGAGATAGCAAAAAAGATGTACAATTAATTGGCCAATTTGGGGTTGGATTTTATTCATCATTTATGATTTCTGATGAGGTTGAAGTTGTTTCATCAAGATATGATGATGATAGTGTTTGGCAATGGAGCTCTAAAGGCACAGGAAGCTTCAAAGTTGAAAAATCAAGCGAAAAATTAGAAAGGGGAACTAAAATTATTTTAAATTTAAAAGATGATGCTCAAGATTTTCTTGATCGCTTTCATATTAAAAATATTGTTCAAACCTATTCAGATCATATAGATTTTAAAATTGAATTTATTCCAGAAAACGAAAAAGATGGCGCAAAAGTTGAGACGCTAAATTCTGGCTCGGCAATTTGGCAGCAGCCAAAGGATAAGATCACAGAAGAGCAATATAATAATTTTTACAAACATATTTCGCACCTACCTGGAGAACCTTACATGACTCTGCATAATAAGGCGGAAGGTGTGATAAGTTACACTAATTTACTTTTTATACCTAGCTCTAAGCCTTTTGACTTATTTCATCCAGACCGCAAAACATCGGTTAAACTTTATGTTAAAAAGATATTTATCAGCGAGGAACTAAACCTTGTTCCAACATGCATGAGATTTTTGCGTGGCTTAATAGACTCAGATGATTTGCCGCTAAACATTAGTCGCGAAAACTTGCAACATAATGCTATTTTAGAAAAAATAAAAAAATCCGTTGTTAAAAAAGTTCTATCCGAGCTAAAGAAAAAATCTCAAGCAAGTGAAGAAGAATATCTTAAATTTTGGAAAGATTTTGGCGCTGTGCTGAAAGAAGGATTATGCGAATCAACTGATTATCGTGATAAAATTCTTGAAATATGTCGCTTTGAAACTTCCAAATCCAATGGTAAATTAATTTCAATATCCGATTATTTAGAGCGCCTAAAGTCTAATCAAGATAAGATTTATTTCTTAACTGGAGAATCGGTTGAAAAAATAAAATCTTCACCACAGCTAGAAATTTTCTTAGAAAAAGATGTCGAAGTCTTATATCTAATAGATGCTGTTGATGAATTTTGGGTGACTGTGATGCTGCCTTATCAAGAAAAAGAGTTTCAATCTATAAATCGTCACGATGTCGATTTAGAAGATATTGATAAGGCAAAAAAAAGAGAGAAAGATGATGAGGAAGAGTCAAGAAAAGACAAGAAAGCTGCAGATAAAGATGTTACCAATTCTGAATTCGATGGTTTAGTAAAATATTTTAAAGAGATTTTAGGTGAAAAAGTAAAAGATGTTAGAATATCAAAAAAACTTACTGGTTCACCGGTTTGTTTAGCTGTAGATTCTGGCTCAATGGATATAAGGCTTGAAAGATTTCTTCTTGAACAAAAACAAATTCAATCAGCCTCAGCTAAGGTTTTGGAAATTAACCCAAAAAATGAAATAGTTAAAAGTTTAAATAGTAATTACAGCGATTCAAAGAAAAAGACTAAGACTGACGACGCCATCAAAACTCTTTTTGATTTAGCTTGCGTTATAGAAGACGAGTCAATTAAGGATGTAGCTGATTTTTCAAGAAGAGTGCAAAATTTAATGAGTTAAAATTCATTGCACCAATATCCATCTGACATTATTAATTAAATATGTATCTTTAATTAATAATGTCTAGATTTTTTAATATTTATCACCTCATGAGATTGAAAATATATGGTATATCTAAAGGTTGGACTCAGTATCAAATGTTTTCGATATTTGAAGCAGTTTTTTCTTGTGCAAGAAGTCCAAAAGTGACTGTATTGAAAGACCGAGGATTCCATAATAATCACCACTGACATTTGCAAATAAATGTTTTCCCATTGACTCATATTTATAGCTACCAGCACAACCCCAAGGCTTGTCATAACTAACATACGACTCAATTTCTGATTCCAACAAGTTTCGCATTGTCAGCCTTGATATATCTAGATTTTCAAATATTATTTGATTATTTTTGGCTATCACTACCGCATTATTTTGATAGTGAGTTTGGCCATTGAATTTAGCTAATTGAAATATTGCAGACGATCTATCGATAGACTTAAAAACCTCTTTACCTAAAAACTCGCAGACCTGATCCGAGCCTATTACATAATGATTTGGATTAATCTTACTAATTGATAAAGCTTTTTGCTGCGCAAGGTAAATGGCTAATTTTTGCGGCTCAAGAGCAATAGAATTTTTTTCACCATCTTCGTCAAATATTGGCTTTATAACATCAAATTTCAGCCCCACATCTTGTAATATTTTTCTTCTAACCCTTGATTGAGATGCCAATATCAAGCTACAATTTTGCTGCAACATTTAATTTTACCTGAGATGAATCATGTCAAAAAATCTTTGCTCAAGACTTTTATCATCTTTAAACTGACCAAGCATCATTTTGGTAATCGTTGTGGTGTCAGTTTTATGTATTCCCCTAGTTGTCATGCATTGATGTTTTGCATCAATTATTATTGCAACACCTTTAGGCTTTAAAACATTGTGTATAGTATGCGCAATTTGAGCTGTCATAGTTTCTTGAGTCTGCAATCTCTTTCCAAAAACATC
>DDCV01000119.1 GCA_002335845.1 Rickettsiales bacterium UBA1997
GCTTTTAGCCCTTGAGTTATTTCAGAAACTTCTTGCACGCGGCTGTCATTTGATCTTGAGGAGACTCCACGAATTAATTGCAAATAATCAATTATTAAAAATGATAGATTATGCTTGCGCACCATTCTTCTAACCCTTGTTCTGATTGCTGAAATTGATAAGGCTGGAGTATCGTCAATAAAAAATGGTAATTTTGATATTTCAGCTGATCTTAGAGCGATAGCCTCCCACTCAGTTTCGTTAATTTGACCATTGCGAAATTTAGTGGCATTAATGCTGCATTCCATCGATAAAATACGTGCAGATAGCTGATCTGCCGACATCTCAAGTGAAAAAAATCCAACAGCTTTTTGCGGGGATTTATCATCTATATTTTGATTAAGATATTTGCAACTATTGACGGCAATATTTATTCCAAGAGCAGTTTTACCCATTGATGGTCTACCTGCTAAGATTATTAGATCCGACTCTTGCATACCTCCTAAAATTTTATCTAAATCTACCAAGCCAGTTGAAACTCCACTAATATGACTATCTCTTTCTTTGGCAATTATTGTTTTATCAAGAGTCTCTTTAATTGAGTGGGATATATTACGAAAATCACTACGCGATGACGATCCTTCGGTAAGATGAAATAATTTTGATTCAGCAATTTCAATTTGCTCCTCAGCCGTTGTTTTATCTTCAAGTTTGTTGGCGCTATTAACTATATTTTCTCCAATCATCACCAATTCTCTTTTAAGAGCTAAATCATGAATAACGCGACCATAATTAGCTATATCAATAATTGCTGAAGCGCTAGCAAGTAAAGTTGATAAATATTGCGCACCCCCTAAAGATTTAATTGACTCGTCAGCATCAAAGAATTGCTTTAAAGTAATCTGGTTAGCAACTATATTTGATTTTTCTACATTATGAAAAATTTGCTCATATATTTTTTGATGAGCTGGCTCGTAAAAATGCTCAGATAACAAGAATTCAGCAACTCGGTTTAAATATTGGTTATTTAAGATAATAGTACCTAAAACTGATTGTTCAGCCTCAATGTTAAAAAGCTCTTGTCTTTGCGCTAGAATGTTTTGATCTTGCTGCATTATTAATTTTGTTTATTGACTTTTTTTAACTCAGTAACTCTATCGCTTAAAACTTTTAAAAATCCTTCCATGCCTTTTTGCGATATAGCAGAGTTAAATTCTGATCTCTGAGTTTCTATTAAGCTAATACCTTCAGTAATAAAATCGAGAATGTAGAATCTATCGCCATTCTTTTTAACGCGAAAATCAACTAAAATTGCTACATTTGAGCCAGATGGAACAAACTCAGCCTTAACAAGATATATTCGTTTTTTTTGTAAAACCTCAGTAACTTCAAAGCTCTCCCCGTCATAATCCTTAAACTTTGGCCCATATGTATTTATCATAAATTTGCGATAAAGGTCTGTAAATCTGTTCCTTTGATCTTCATTAGCCGTTCTATAATTTATTCCCAAAACAAAGCGTGCAATCCATTCTGGATTTATAGAATCATCGATAATTTTAATTATTTTACTCCTCTTTGCTAAGCTTGAAGAATCTTCTTTAGCGGTAGAAATAATTTCTTGACCCACCTTATTAATAAAATCTCGAGCTTGCTTGCTATCGTCGCCATAGGATTGTTTGGAAATAATAAGAAACAAAACCAATAAAGTACTAAATATTTTTTTCATAATAATTATTTTGATATTTCATTTTCTCTTCTTTGAAAATAAGCGCTTTTGACTGTAGTGTATTGATCAAAGGAGTCGCTTCTAATTCCTTCAAATACTTCTATTAATTCCTCTCTGGCATCGATAACAGAAGCTGCTGTAAGAGATATTCTTGTTCTGCTATCCAAGATATCAGATTCATTACCGATCTCAAGTAAATTAAAATCAAAAGGACTTATTGATCGATCAACAAGACTTCCACTTAAATCTCGAAAATTACTTGGCCCCATAAAAGGCAGCATTAAATAAGGTCCGCTTGGCAAACCATAGCGACCAAGAGTTTGACCGAAATCCTCTTTATTATATCTTATTCCTTTATTTCCTGCAACATCAAATAATCCTCCAATGCCAATTGTTGTATTAATGAGAAAAGTTGAGCTATTAGCTAGACTATTCTCAACCTTACCCTGGAATATTGAATTTATTATAGAAAATGGCAGAGATATGTTAGTGAGAAAATTGCCAATTATATTTCGAGCTGTCCTTGGCACAAATTTACGATATGATTTTGCAACATGTTCTAAAAAATAACGATCAACATAGTCATTAAATACAAACATCTTTCTGTTGATTGACTCAAGGGGGTCCGAAATAGGCTTTGATTTTTTCGCAGTTTCAAAGCTAAAATCATCCTCAAAAAAGCTATCATCAAACAAGTCAGGATTAATCTCGCTAGCATTTTGAGCTAATGCTGAAAATGAGATGCAACTAATAGAAAAAGCACAGAGAAAAAGTATTTTTTTTAATTTTTGAAAGATAAAATACATTAGTTTTGTGAATTATTCTCCGATTCATATATGTCATTTAGCAAATCTTGAACCTCTTTTTTCATAGGGCTATTTTTTTGCAACAAATCATTTAAAATTTTTTTTGCTTTATTGGGCTTCTTATCGATAAATAGAAAATAAGCTCTTTTGTAATGGGCTTGATGATAATCTGGCCAAAATTTTGTCATTAACCATAAACGAAACGCAGCTTCAGAAATATTTCCTTTTTCAAAGTGCTTTAAAGCAAGTTCATAATTTGTTTTCTTAAGATCTTGGCTTTTTTCTAAAATTATTTTAATCTCTTTTTTAGTAAGATCAATTACATGATTAACTAAATTTGACGACTTGCTAGATATTTTCTGAGTGGGCGCCTCAGTCATATGATTTTTATTTGGAGGATCATTGCATTTTTTTGCAAAGATCATTTTTGGTATTTTAAGAAACATTATTTTTTATACAAATAAAATAAGATATATTCCAGTCGGAGTTAAATAAATTACCGTTATTTCTATAATTAGCAAAATTTTTAATATTTTTTTTACTAACTATATTTTTTTGGTTACCGCTATAATTTGCGCCAATTTTCTTCATATTTTTGATAGCCCCTAGTGGGCTAGAAAATTTTTGATAAACTTGCTCTTGCTTACTTAATATAAAATTAAATTGACAATTTTTTATATAATTTTTTACATCTGCATGTCTTGGCATCTTTATAAAAAAGAAGTCACAACCAGATTTTTTTGAAATATTACGCAATTGTTTTAGGCTCAAAATATTAGGAAATGATAGGGCCATAATACCATCATTTTCTAACAAATTAAATAATTCTTTAATTAATAAATTAATATTTTGTGACCATTGGATAGAAAATGCTGAAAAAATTAAATCAAAACTATTTTTTTTAAATGGCAAAAAGTCCATATCTCCTTGAACAGATAAGCTATTAATATTACTTTTTTGCGAAATATTAAGCATTTGCTTCGAAATATCATAATTTATTATTTTACCATAATTGTCATGATTTCTTATATATTCTAAGAAGAATCCACTACCACAACCTAAATCTAATGTTCTTTGATAATTTACGTTGGATTTACTACAATTTTCTTCTAATAAATTAATAAGTTTTTTTGTAACCTCTCTTTGAATATGGGCGTTCTGATTATAAAATGAGCTGGCTTGTGAAAAATTATTTTTAATTAATTTCTTATATATTTCTCCAGTCATTTATATGATCCTTTTACAAAATGTTTGGATTTCTAGGCTCTTTTTAGATTTCAACAGAGCCTAGGTAACTTGTTGCGTCTTTTTTTCAATAAGATCTACTATGTGATCAACCAAATCTTCGCTTTTGACTTTGTGACTTGGGTTGCCATCCATATATACATTATGTCGCCCTACTCCGCCACCGGTAATTCCTATTTGAGTATGAGCAGCTTCGCCAAGACCATTTACAACGCAGCCTAATATCGATACAGATAATGGGGTTTTTATGTGAGAAACTCTTTTTTCAACTTCTTCAACTGTTTTTACCACATCAAAAGCTTGTCTAGCACAAGATGGGCAGGATATTAAATTAACGCCGCGACTTCTTATTCCGAGAGTTTTTAGTATTTGGTATGCCACCTTAACCTCTTCAACTGGATTTGCCGATAATGACACACGCATAGTGTCACCAATTCCTTGCCACAATAAATTTCCAAGACCGATTGCCGACCTAGTTACACCTATTCCAAGGCTACCTGCTTCTGTAATACCAATATGTAGCGGATAATCATATTTTTGCGCTAATTGTTGATAAGAGGATACTGCTAAAAAAACATCAGAAGCTTTGACGCTTATTTTAAACTCAAAAAAATCATTATCTTCTAATATCTTAATGTGCTGACTTGCAGACTCGACAAGCGCTTCAGGAGTTGGCGATTTATATTTATCAAGGATATTTGCCTCAAGAGATCCAGCATTAACACCTATTCTAATGGCACAACCATAATCTTTCGCAGCTTTTATAACTTCTTTAACCTTGTCATTTGAGCCAATATTTCCTGGGTTAATTCTTAGGCACTTTGCCCCAGCTTTTGCTGCTTCAATACCGCGACGATAATGAAAATGTATGTCAGCAATTATAGGAACTTGACAATGCGGTATAATTTTTGCTAGAGCAGATGATGAATCTTGATCTGGTATAGAAATTCGCATTAATTCAGCACCAGCTTCAGCGCACTCATTTACTTGTTTAATAGTGCTTTGTATGTCGGTTGTTGCAGTATTTGTCATCGACTGCACCGAGATCTCTGAATCACCGCCAACCGCAACATTTCCAACAAAAATTTTTTTTGTCTTGCGTCTTTTTATTATTCTATATGGTCTAACTTCTTGATATTGCATAATCTAATAACGTAAAAAATCTTCAGTGGGCTTTTCTAAAACTTCAAATTTACCTTTACCTACTCTTAAAACAGCTAAACTTCTTTGCACTAAACCATTATCAACATATCTAAAAAGTCCATCAATTCCCAAAAATCCATTATGATTATCATCTTTATAATTAATAAAATCTTGTATTTTTGGATTTCTTTTTCCCGACTCTTCTACGGTCTTAATTACAGACAAAACTGCATCATAGGTAATTGAAGAAATTCGTGGAGGAAATTTATTATATGATTGATAATATATTCTTTCAAATTTTTGAAAGCCTTCATTGTCGGGAGCAACAAACCATGAATTAACTAAATAAGGATCATTGATGGTAGATGTGTCGTCCCATTGGTTTGTGCCAATTATCTGATAAGGTCTTTCATTGATATTTTCTTTATCAAGTAGTCTGACTATTTTTGATAAATTTTTACCAGCATCAGGAATTAAAATAACTTCAGCAAATGTTTTATCATCATTTGATACAGTAAAATCCTCTTTTAATTTATTTCCTCCACCTTCAGCCATATTTGATGGCACTGTAAAAGCATTAATTGTTCGATAAGCTGCATCTTCAATGCCTTTGCCATTTGTAGAATATATCTCAGAAGTGATGAAAATACCGTTGCGATCCTTCACTAACTTCTTAAATAAAGAACTGACAGTTATGCCGTATTTGTTATTTGGGGCCATGACAGCAAAACTTTTTTTACCTCGACTCAAAGCATAGCTTACAATTTTATCAATTTGCGTTTCAGGCATCATTCCCGACAAAAACACTCCGCCATTTTCATCGATATTATTCATTAATTTACGATTATTTGACATTGATATGACAGTTATTTCGTGCTTAATAGCTTCATTGGCAATAGCTTCGATCTGACTACTAAAAACGGGGCCAATAACAATCTTAATATCCTGATCAATTATTTTATTAAATTCCTTTTTTGCCTCAATTGCTGAATCCTTGCTGTCGAATAATATTAGCTCTATTTTATCATTAAGATCGTTTTCAAAAAGAGATAAAACGGCAGAATTAAATAAACTTTCACCTAAAGCTTTATTTTTGCCAGTCATTGGCACAAAAAGCGCTAATTTAGTTTTCTTTTTATAGGGAGTTATGGTTTCAAGATCACTCGATTCAAATTGTTGCTGAGGTTTNNTGATTAGAAAGAGAGCATGAGGCCAAAAAACATGTAGTAAAAATAATTAATAGCTTTTTCATCTATGAATTCTTTAAATAAAATATTCTTAAGAGATAATTGGCCATTTCATTACTTTATATTTATGACTCAACTAAAAAAATTAGAAAATGCGCTTTATATTGTTCCAACGCCAATTGGAAATTTATCTGACATAACTTATCGCGCCATTGCAACGCTTTCTAATTGCGATGTTATTTTATGCGAAAACCCCAAAAATTCTTACAATTTATTAAGCCATTATGATATTGATAGCTCGAAAATATCGACTTACAATGATCATTCCACCAATCACCAGCGACAAAAAATACTTAATTTGCTACAAGATAAAAAATCCGTAGCCTTGATAAGCGATGCTGGAACTCCATTAATATCCGATCCTGGATACAAACTAATTAGCTTTCT
>DDCV01000139.1 GCA_002335845.1 Rickettsiales bacterium UBA1997
TATTTTGTAATTAGATACTTAATTAAATAGTATAATACCATTTCTAACCTTTATCTTTGCTTAAAAATATTTGAGCTAGATGATATAAGATCTATATTTCGACTATTTTCTTGCGATCTGTTAAATCCTTCATTAATTAAAGCAGTTAGAAGGTTGGTGAAATTTATCCCACCCTCTTCTTTGGCCTGCCATAGATAATATCCTAAAGATCCTGGGAGTGGATTAATTTCATTGAGCCAAATTTCTCCAGTTTTTTTATTGCATAAAAAATCAATTCTTGGAGCGCCGTGAGCTTTGATGATTGAAAATGCTTTTTTTGCAGCATCAAAAATGAAATCTTTTTGTTTTTTGGTTAATTTTGGATTTAGAATTCTTGAAGCCGAAGCCATTCCTTCAGAAATTGGCACTGATAATTTATTATCAAGCGTGCCATTTGCTAAATATTTATCTTTGAAGCTTAGAAAGCTTTGTTCAGTATTTTTTGGCTCCTCAATTGCTGATAGCATTATATCATCACTTAAGGCATTGGTAACGCTGATATTATACTCAACTAAATTTTCAACAAAAGGCTCTATCATGGCGACATTGTCCATTTTAAAAATTTGCAATAGCGCATCATAAAGCTCTTCTTGATTATCAACTTTGCTTACACCAATACTGCTGCCAAGATTGCAAGGCTTAACGCAAGCAGGAAAATCAATTTTAAGATCTTTTAATAAATCTTTTTTCTTGATTAGGGCGATATTTTTGGGCTTTTTTATCAAAATATCGGGCAGAACATTTATACCAGAATTTTTTAAAATATTTTTAGCTATGCTTTTATTCATAAAAATTGCTGAAGCAAAATGATCGCAACCAGTAAAGCTAACATTGGCAGCAGATAAAGCGCCTTGTAATTGACCATTTTCACCAGCGCCACCATGAAGAGCAAGAAAAGCTATATCGAAATATATTTTCTTATTCTTGGAAAAAAAAGATTGGCTTTTGACTGTGAAAAAAGCTCCATCGCTAAAATCATCGCCTAAATCAAGAGTTATTTTGGTCAATTTATCTTTTTGCTGCGAAGAAAAATGATAATTTTTACGATCCAACAAAGCTTCTCCACTAAACCATTGCCCATTTTGATCAATATAAACTGGGAGTGCATCATATAAGGAAGAATCCATGGCTTCAATAATTTGCAAGCCTGTTAAAATGCTGACATCATGCTCTGGCGAAGTGCCGCCAAAGAAAATGGCGATTGTTTTTTTAGTCATTTATTAAATATTTTTTATGATTTCTTTGGTAACATTAATTTTTTTAATAGTGCTTTTGGCATTTTTTAATAAATCCTTGGCGAGGTTTTTATCGAGCAGCAATTTTGTAATATATTTTTCAAAATTATCTGACTTATCAATAATTATACAGCCTTTGTTTTTTATTAATTCTTGATATATGTCGCCAAAATTATAGAAGTTTTTGCCACTTATGACAGCACAATCTAGCTTGATTGCTTCAAATGGATTATGCCCGCCAATATCAGCTAAAGAACCGCCAATAAAAGCAAAATCTGCCAATTTATAAAAAAGACCTAATTCACCCAAACTATCGACGAGATAAATCTCTTTATCTTGATGAATTTTGTCATTATTACTGCGTTTGGCAAATTTATAGTTTTTGAGTAGATTGCAGATTTCTTGACTTCTATTGGGATGCCTAGGAATTATTATTGTTAGTAGATTAGGAAATTTTGTTTTTAGATTTTTGTGACATTCAATAATAATCTCTTCTTCTTTTGAATGCGTGCTGGCGCAGAGCAATATTTTTCTATTTTTTATCTTAGATTTTAATTTCTTTAATTCATCATCATCAAAAAATAAAGCTTTGCTTTGCGCCTTCAGATCGCCAAAAAACAAAACTTCTTGGCTTTTTAGTTTTATAAATTTGTCTTTGTCATTTTGGCTTTGAACAAAAATCTTATCAAATTTATCAAAAATTTTTGTAAAAAAGAATCTTTGTAAAAAAAGCCATCTGCGATATGATTTTTGTGAAATTCTAGCATTTACCAAATAAAGCGGGATTTGCAGCTTTTTAGCTTCGCAAATTAAATTTGGCCAAATTTCTGATTCAACGAAAATTGCTTTATCAAATTGCCAAAAATTAAGAAAATTTCTAGCCACATAAAATGAATCGACTGGTAAAAATTGGTGCATTAAACGCTCATTAAATTCTGCTAATTTATTATGCACAATTTGTGCTGAGGTTAGTGTGGTTGTGGTTAGTAATATCTTGCTATCCTTATCTTTTTTTAAGATTTCTTCAATGAGAGTTAGTGCAGAATTTGTTTCACCTACGCTAACAGCATGAACCCAAATAATTTTTCCTTGAGGTCGATTAATTGTTATTTTAGCAAAGCGCTGAGCAAAGCTGATCTTGTTTTCCTTGCCCTTAAAAGCGCGATAAATTAGCCAAATTTCAATAAAAGGAAAAGCTGCGATTGATAAAGCTTTGTAAATTGTTAACATCCTCCAGCAGATTTAATAAATAGTTTTTTTAATCTTGATATTTTGTTAACCACACCAAGTCCAACCTGACGAGCTAGCGCTATTGTCTGACTTTTATTCTCAAATAATGAATTTAAAATATCAGTAGCGATAACCATTTTTCTGGCGTTAAATCCAGCTTTTTTATTATATTCTGCGATCATATTTTTTGACGCAATATCAAGGCCATTTAAGAAATTTTCTTTGATAAGTTTTTGTAATATTTGAATAGAAGCGATTGCCAAGTTAAAACCCTGTCCAGCAATTGGATGAACTCCACAAGAAGCATCTCCTACTAATAGCATGTTTTTATAATAAAATTTTTCCGCCTCAATTAGAGTTAGTGGATATGAAAATTTTTGCGATATTTGATCAACCTCGCCAACATCATTAATTATTTTTTTATTAAGCTGATTGATAAAATTTTCTTCATCTAAACTTAAATAAGCCTCAATATTATCATCAGGCAAGATCCAAACTATTGATGATTTATTTGGTTCTTTGAGTGGCAAAATTGCCAAAGGTCCTGTATTATAAAATTTTTCAAAAGCGGTGTTATTATGAGATTTTTGATGAGTTATGTTAAAAACTATTGCCGTTTGATAATATTTTTTTGTTGTGGTGTGAATATGATATTTTTTACGCAATTGCGAAAAGCGACCATCGCAAGCTAATATAAGCTTTGTTGATATTTTCTGATTATCATTGAGCGTTATTGAGTTTTCATCAAAATTAATGTCTTGATAAGATTTTGGACAAAAAACCTTGATATTTTTTTGCTTTATAACCTTGTTGCGCAAAGCATTGTGGATTTGATAGCTTTCAATAATTTGCCCTAATTGCTTGTTTTTTTTATCAACCTCCTTGCCGATAAAATCTAAAATAAAAGGCGAATTAGCATCACTTATTCTGATATCACAAATCTTGCCAGCATCGATTTGCAACTCATCATAAATGCCAATTTCTTGAAAAAATTTGAGTGAAGATGAAGAAATAGCATATCCACGTCCGTCAGATTTGCGATCTTTGTTGATAATATCTTCTTGTTCGATAATGGCTATCTTAAGATCAAGAGAAATCTGCGCCATTGCTAAAGCTGAGGTCATTCCTGCAAAGGAGCCGCCAATTATTACAATGTCGAAATTATTATTAATCATCAAATATTTAATAATTTATAAGTGAGGCCATCTTTGATAGCTTGAAAAGAGGCATAAACAATATTTTGTGAAACGCCAATTGTTGTCCATTTTTTGCCATCCTCATCACGAAATTCTATTAAAACACGAGTTATAGCTTTGGTTCCGTTGGATGGATTTATTATTCTTACCTTATAATCGCTTAAATCTATATTTTCTATATTTTGATATTTTTTACTTAAACATTTTCGTAAAGCGCGGTCAATAGAATTAACAGATCCATTTCCAGAAGCTTGGGCAGAGATTATCTCACTACCTAGCTTAATTTTTAGCAATGCTTTGGATGTTGTTTTTATTTCTTTATTGCCAATATATTCGACATCATTAGTGCTATCAAAGCTAACTAGCTCAAAAAAATCTTTTTTATCAAATAATGTTTTGTAAGCCAATATAGCAAAGCTTGCATCAGCAATATCATAAGAATAGCCTTTGGATTCTAGTGATTTTACCTCTTTGACTAAATCGGTAATTTTTTGTGATATTTTTTTATCATTTATATCAATGCCGATTTCTTTTAAACGATCAACAATATTTGACCTTCCTGCCTGATCAGAAACTATAATAAATCTTTTATTGCCAACCTTATTGGGCTCGACATGCTCATAGCATTGTGGATTTTTGGTAACAGCTGAAACATGAAGACCGCCCTTATGGGCAAAAGCATATTTACCAACATATGGAGCAAAATCATTGCGCTCCTTACCAATCAAATCATCAACATAATGAGAGACACTTTTGAGATTTTTAAGCTGAGTCTCATTGATGCCAACATCAAAGCCCATTTTTAATGTTAATGTTGGAATTATTGAAACTAAATCGGCGTTACCGCATCTTTCACCAATGCCGTTAATAGTGCCTTGAACTTGTGTAACCCCAGCCTCTACGGCGGCAATTGAATTGGCAACTGCCTGATTTGAATCATTATGACAATGAATTCCAAGATTTTTTCCTGAGATTTTTTTAGCAACTTGCGTTACAATATCTCTTATCTCGCTTGGCAAAGTGCCGCCATTAGTATCGCACAAAACAATCCATCTGGCCCCAGCTTTAAAAGCGCATTTGATAACTTTAAGAGCAAAATTTTTATTAGCCTTGAAGCCATCAAAAAAATGTTCAGCATCAAAAATGGCCTCTTTATTATTTTCCACAATATATTCGATTGAGCCTTTTATCATTTGCAGATTCTCTTCCTCGCTAATATGAAGAGCTTGATTTAGATGAAAATCCCAACATTTACCAACGATGCAAATGGCTTTGGTATCGCTTTTAATCAAGGCATTTAAGCCAGCATCTTCATGTGCCAACAAATCACGACGATGTGTCATGCCAAAAGCAGTGAATTTAGATATTTTTAATTCTGGAAGCTGCTTAAAAAAATCATCATCAGTTGGATTGGCACCGGGCCAGCCACCTTCAATATAATCAAAGCCAACTTCATCTAATTTTTGTGAAATAGCGATTTTATCACGCAAGCCAAAATTAATGGTGCTCGTTTGTGCGCCGTCACGCAATGTTGAATCGTAAATATAGATGCGAGGTTTTTTGGTCATATTGTCAATTTGAATTATGTCGCAATTGATTTTTCCTTATGGTTAATACCAAAAATTATCTTTAAAAATTTAATTAAAGATAGATTCTGTTATGATAAATCAAATTCAGTAAAAATCGACATATTTTTATCTATTATTTAATGAGCTGCAAATGATAATATTATACCACACGAGACTGCGATATTTAAAGATCTGGCATCTTTTTTCATTATAATTTTGATTCTCTCATGGCATTTTTCATGAATATCAAGCGGAACCCCTGAGCTTTCTTGACCAAAAAGCACGATATCATTATCTAAAAATTTAAAATTTTTGGCATTTTTATCACTCTTAGTAGTTGCTAAGATTAAACGCGATTTATTTGCCCTAACCTCTTTATCAAAAAACTCGTCAAATGAATTGTGACGAATTATATTTACTAAGTCATAATAATCTAAAGCAGATTTACGAATTTTTTTTATATCGAAAGGAAAGCCGCACGGCTCTATAATGTGCAAATCAACACCAAAACAAGCGCAGCTTCTGATTATAGTGCCAACATTTCCGGCAATTTCTGGCTGAAATAAAGCTATTTTCATGTAGAATTATAAACTTACTGTTTGAGATCCTTGTAGCCTTGCCCGCTCTTCTTGCTTTCTAATCTCATCAGCGTGAGATTTTCCGGCATCAAGATTATTATCTAGATGCATTAAATTGCTAGCTTCGATGCTTTGTGGGCTATTGCCTGGTTTTACATCATTATATTCAGTAACCTGAGTGTTTGATGTATAATTTTTTGACTCATTTATTGCTGCATAAGCCATGATGACAGCTGCTGCCGTAACTGGATTTAAAAATGCAAAGCCAACGAAGGCGGAAGATTTTAATGCATTACTAGCTAATGATATAGAGCCTCCACCATTATCTTTCTCACTTTTAGGGGCAATATTCTTGCTACTTGTTGGATCTGCGATTGGTTTGTTTCCTGTAACTGCTTCAGCCATAGTCTTTTAATCTTTTAGTAAAAAAAATAATATTTATTACGTATATATAATCATAACATATTTTATGATTTTTGTAAAACCTTTTGTAAAATATCTGCACTATTTTTAATTGCCGCAATATCGCCTATGTGAAAAAAATTAGCACTTAATTCAATAGCTCTTATATTGTTTATATCTCCATTATTTGATAATTTTTCTTTAAAAAAATAGGACAGAGAAAAACTTTGATCTTGAGGTTTGCGCTGTAAAATAATTGGATCTATAATAGCCAATCCAACATAAGCATGGCTGTTGATTTTATTATCTTTACGAATTTGATTTTTAGGCAATAATTCAAAGTCACCAATGCCATCATAGCCATGATATTTATTTTTTGCTTTTAATCCCAGCAATATTTCGCAATTATTATCATGTTTTTTGATTTCTAGCCAAGCTTGCCATATTTTTTTGATCTGTGAATCGTTGCTTTCTTCACGCCATAAAATATCACCATTAATTATTAATAGCGGTTTTTTGAGGTTTATTTTATCTTGAGCAAACACTAGCGCTCCGCCCGTTTCAATTTTTTCATTCTCTTGAGAAAAAATAATTTTTGGGTTATGTTGCTTTTCAATGAATTTTTTGACTTGGTCGCTTAAATAAAAACCATTAATAATGATTTTTTGGATTGAATCAATTTCATTTAGCTTATCGACACTATATTGCAAAATCTCTTTGCCTAATATTTTAACTAGTGGCTTTGGAACGATGTCAGTCAATGGGCGCATTCTCTCTCCGCGCCCAGCAGCAAAAATAAAAGCTTGGGTTAGTTTTGCAGAATTTTCTTGAAGCATTTTAATTAAAGATAAACTTTATTAACCCGTGCACTAACTAGTTGACCTTTTAACAAAAAGATTTTTTTTCTTGGAGATCTTGTTGAAAGCCATAGTACTTACTGCTACTTTGGTTTTTCAAGAAGATCTTCAAGAAAGAAAATACTGTAGTTAAAAGTCAACTAGTTAGTGCACGGGTTAATAGTATTGCTAATTTACGCCAGTTGAACCAAATCCACCTTGGCCACGCTCAGTATCATCCAAATCTTTTACTTCAACAATTTGCGCTTGTTCATATTTGGCAATAATCATTTGTGCAATTCTCATGCCACGATTTATAATAAAATCATTTTGCGAATGATTAATTAAAATCACGCAAATCTGACCACGATAATCTGAATCTATAGTTCCTGGAGTATTTAAAACGCTGATGCCGTTTTTTAATGCTAGCCCGGAACGCGGGCGAATTTGTGCTTCATAACCCTGATCAAGAGCAATGGCAATTCCAGTTTCAATTAAGGTGCTTTGCCCAGCTTTTAAAATAATATCATCACTAATTGCTGCTACCAAGTCCATACCAGCACTTCCTTTTGTCTTGTAAGATGGGATATCTAGATCTTGTAAATTTTCTAATTTTTTAATTCTAATAACTGTCATAAACTGTTAAATTTGATATTGATATTTGCTGATTTGATAATTACTGTAAAAATCTAATATTGCAAATAGATCATTATTAAACATTACCAGCTAATGACAAACAAAGAATCTACATCTCAAAAAAAAGAAAATAACGAAACCGCTATAGATAATAGCCCCGAATCTCCAAAGGATGCTTCGCGTCGAAAACTCTTAACAAATACAGCATATACAGCAGCTGGAGTCGGAGCGGTTTGTGCTTTTTTGCCATTTGTTGACAGCATGAATCCATCTGACGATGTTAAGGCCCTTTCTTCAATAGAAGTTGATATTTCTCGTATTCCACTGGGTCAAGAAAAAAAAGTTATGTGGCGCGGTAAACCAATTTTTATTAAGCATCGCACCAAAGAAGAAATAAAGGCAGCAAAAAGCGTCCCTTTAATTGAGTTAAAAGATCCTGAAGAAGATGCTGCTCGTGTTAAGCCTGGTAAGGAGCAATGGCTTATAGCAATTGGCATTTGCACCCATTTAGGCTGCGTACCTGCTGGTGGACAAGGTGAGTATAAGGGTTGGTTTTGCCCATGTCATGGCTCGGTTTACGATACCTCTGCACGCATTCGCAAAGGTCCGGCTCCAACAAATCTTGAAATTCCACCATATGAGTTTATCTCTGATACGGTGATTAAAATCGGCTAAATAAATTATAATAAAATATGTCCAATCATATTCAAAATGATCTAGATAAATCACTTACCGAGAAATCAAAAATAGCTAAGTGGATTAATGATCGACTACCAATAATTTCTTCCCTTGAAAATACGCTTCTAAAACACCCATACCCAAAAAATCTAAGCTATATGTGGAGCTTTGGCTCAATCGCTGGCATAGCATTGGTTATACAAATCCTTACGGGATTATTTTTAGCTATGCATTATGTGCCAAATGCTGATTTAGCTTTTGATTCCGTGGAACATATTATGCGTGATGTTCGTTATGGTTGGCTTATTCGTTATATTCATGCTGTTGGTGCTTCGATGTTTTTTGTGGCAGTTTATATTCATATTGCCCGTGGCCTGTTTTATGGCTCATATAAATCTCCCAGAGAGTTGCTATGGTGGTTTGGAATATTAATTTTCTTACTAATGATGGCCACAGCATTCTTGGGCTATGTTTTACCTTGGGGTCA
>DDCV01000018.1 GCA_002335845.1 Rickettsiales bacterium UBA1997
TTTTCATTTTTTGTTAAATTTATTTTAAAAACCTACTTCCCGGCTTTACAGCTTCGATATTTTGTAATTCTTGTGGGATGTTATCTTGTCCAAAAGTTTTGACCTCAATTTCTAATAATGAAATTAATGGCACACTAAGTTTTTGCGAAATATCCTTGTCATTGCTGCGATCAATTAAGCAAGCTTCCCCAACTATTTTACAACCAAAATTTTTGACCAACTCAAAGGTCTCTAGCGATGATTTTCCTGTAGTTAAGACATCTTCTACCACCAAAACTTTTTGATCCTTATATAGCTCAAAACCTCTTCTTAGGTCAAATTTTCCATTAACTCTTTCACAAAAAATTGCTGGTAATTTTAGTTGTCGAGCGATTTCATAACCGATTATAACGCCACCCATAGCTGGTGAAACTATGATATCTGGCATGTTATTTTTAAGCTCTTTTATAATTTTTTGCGCTAAAGCTTGATATAATTTTTCTGCTTTTACTGGATTCATCAAAACTTGCGCACATTGCATGTAAGTATCAGAATGCAATCCAGAGGATAAAATAAAATGTCCTTTTAAAATAGCTTTGGCATCAATAAATTCCTGCAAAATATCTTGCTCTTTTAAGCTCATGATGTTTAAGTATTTGTTTTTACGCCAAACGATTGGCGGCGCGCAGTCGCGCTTGTCAGCAAAATAATTTTGTAAATTTAATTACATTATTTGATTTTGCTAAAAAAATCATAATTATATTCTTATTAAGAATTATGCAAGGGCAAAAATCCTATATAAAATCAGCAATATCAACTATTAAAACTGAAATTAAAGGACTTGAGGCTTTATTAGATTTTTTTGATAAAGAATATATTGCTGCGATTGATTTAATTTTAAACTGCAAAGGTCGCATTATAGTCAGTGGCATGGGAAAATCTGGCCATATTGCCAATAAGATTTCTGCCACTCTAGCTTCAACCGGCACGCCTTCATTTTTTATACATCCTGCAGAAGCTAGTCATGGAGATTTAGGGATGATTTCTCAAAATGATGTAGTAATTTTATTATCCAACTCTGGCGAAACAAAGGAATTAAAAGATATTATCTATTACTGTAAAAGATTTTCAATTCCAATTATCGGTATAATTCGTCGCCAAGAATCAGAACTAACATCCGCTAGCACAGTGCCGTTAGTCTTGCCAGCAATTCCTGAATCTAACTTGGTCAACGCTCCAACAACATCAACAACTATGATGCTTGCCTTAGGAGACGCTATTGCTTGCAGCCTAATTGAAGCTAAAGGATTTGATAAAGAAAAATTTGGCTTATTTCATCCAGGAGGAAAGTTGGGATCAAATTTTCTAAAAGTTAAAAATATTATGCGCACCGGCAAGGATTTACCACTTATTAGTGATAAAAGTAAATTATCAGAAGCATTAATTGAAATGACAAAAAAATGTTTGGGCTGCATTGGTGTTATTAATGAATCAAATAATTTGATAGGCATTGTAACTGATGGCGACATCAGAAGGCATATTGAAGAGGATATGTTAAGCAAATTAACTTACACCATAATGACTAAAAATCCAATTACACTTGACGAGGAATCATTGGCGATTGAGGCTTTGGCAATTATGAATGAAAAATCAATAACCAGTTTATTTGTTGTTGATCAAAACAATAATATAAGCGGTATTATTCATATACATGATTGTCTTAAAAGCGGTATCAGCTAAGCTTTAAACTAAAATTAGTTATTGCTAAATATTTTTAAAAAAACATTGTTTTACCAGTTATTTTTTACATAATTTATACATAAAATGTCATCATTCATTGCTCTTTCTTATTTAGCTTGCGCTGTATTTTTTATCCTTTCGCTTTATGGACTATCTTCACCAAAAACATCGCGCATGGGTAATTATTTTGGTATTTTTGGCATGATGTTGGCAATTATAACCACCCTATTCTTGCCTCAAGTTTCAAATTATTATACCATAATTCTAGCTATTACTATTGGCGGAATAATTGGCTATGCTATTGCTAAAAATGTTAAAATGACAGCGATGCCTCAATTAGTCGCTGGCTTTCACTCCCTTGTTGGTTTGGCTGCTGTTTTTATAGCTGCTAGCGCTTTGTGGAATCCAGAAATTTTTAATATTATCGAAGGCGGCAAAATCAAAACCTCAAGCTTAATTGAAATGGGTATTGGTGTTGTAATTGGTGGTATAACTTTTACTGGATCAATTGTGGCATTTCTTAAGCTCAATGGCAATATGAAATCAACTTTTACCATATTTAAAAACCCTAAAATTGCCGCCAAAATCATTGCTATAATTTTAGTGATTATAACCCTAATATTCATTTCTTCTGGTTCAAAATCTTTATTTATCGCCCTTGCCTTAATTGCATTTTTTGTAGGCTTTATTTTAATTGCCCCTGTTGGCGGCGCCGATATGCCGGTTGTGGTTTCAATGCTTAATTCATATTCAGGGTGGGCGGCTAGTGGTATCGGCTTTACCTTAAATAACAGCCTACTAATTATCACTGGAGCCTTGGTCGGATCTTCTGGTGCCATTCTTAGCTATATCATGTGCAAAGCCATGAATCGCTCAATTATAAATGTGATTTTTTCTGGATTTAATGAACAGGCGCAAATTAATGCAGATAAAAATAAGGAACAAAGGCCAGTTAAGAGAGGCTCTGCTGAAGATGCGTCATTTGTTATAAAATCAGCATCTTCTGTTGTAATTGTTCCTGGATATGGTATGGCAGTTGCTGGCGCGCAACATGTATTAGCCGAAATGGCGTCACTGCTTGAAGAAGCTGGTATTGATGTTAAGTTTGCTATTCATCCTGTAGCTGGTCGTATGCCAGGACATATGAATGTTTTGTTAGCCGAAGCTAATATTGATTATGAAAAAGTTTTTGAATTAGAAGAAATTAATAGCGAATTTAATTCAACAGATATTGCCTTTGTAATTGGGGCTAATGATGTTACAAACCCAGCGGCTAAAACTGATAAAACTAGTCCGATTTATGGCATGCCAATTTTAGATGTGGCTAATGCCAAAACAGTATTTTTTGTTAAAAGATCAATGGCATCGGGATATGCAGGAGTTGATAATGAGTTATTTTTTAATGACAATACTATGATGATTTTCGGCGATGCCAAAAAAGTTGTAGAAGAGATAATTAGAAACTTAGACTAGACATTGTACCAAAATTCATCTATAGTACCACATTTAATCTTCCTATTTTTGGTATAAAATTCAATCAATAAATCTTATGTATATCAATATATACTGCGCTTTATTGATTGAATTTTATCCTCAAAACTAATTTGATTAAACATATCATTAAAGGCTGTACTTGGTATAATACCACTTAAAATTTACAATTAACCATTTAGGAAAATTAGTATAATTACTCATCTTCCAAAGCAGCCAAAGCATGATCTAAATCCTTGAGTAATTGCTGTAAGACTACTTGAATTTAGTGTTGGAGTTATTGATGATGATGGCAGTATTTCTGCGATTATTCCGCTCATATTGTTCTCAAAGCCCCGAGGTAGAGCATTAGCTTGATTGGGTATTAAAGTCGATGGGGCTTGATCTGGTTCTGGTTCTACTGGGTGAGGTCTACCATCTAAACTCCTCAAAGCTTCTTCTGTCTTTCTTTTAGATTCTTGTAAAAGAGCAGATGTAATTTCGCGTTGCTGTGTTTCAAAGTCATTCTGAGTCATGGATCCATTTTCTAATGCATCTTGGCAATCTGTTTGTAGCTTTTTTATATCCTCTTTATATTGCTGCATTCTATCAGCTTCTAAAGACTGACTAGCCCAAAACATTTGATATGCGCCTTCTATCATTATATTAGAAATATATGCTTTTGTATGGTTTGATAGTGCAGATTTAGCTGCATTATGTATTTTTTCAATATTAGCATCAGTTAAATGATTTACTACCGTTCCTTCATAAGCTATACGATCTGGAGCTCCCAATATGGGTTTTGTGATATCGTTATTTGCGATAAGTTTTTCATTAACTTTTTTTAACATAGCATTAGCAAACTCAACCTCTACTTCCGGGCCAATTCCAACTTCTTCTGCCAGTTTAACGCTTTCTTCATTTATTTTATTAAGTAAAAAAAGTGATTTAGATTGTTCTAGCTTTTCTGCCATAGAATCCTGCTTATCTATCCCTACTAAATTAGCTATCAAGGCAAAACCTGCAACTGGCTGGTTAACACAGGCATCAAGATACTCTTGAGCTATTGGATTAAGATATTCTAAGATTGATGGATTGTGCAATATTCGCTCTGCAATTGGTAATATTGACTTTACTATTTTATCCACCCCACCGCGCATATCTAATGACTCACTCATAAAGCGATGCATTAAACTAAGAACTGGATAATTTGCTTTATCTGTAATATTAGGTTCTTTATTGGTAAATTCAGGACTATCTTTATAAAATATTTTATAGGCTTTGATGATATTTTGCTTAACTTGAGTTATTTGCGGTTTTCTATTAAGGTGATCGGGCCATAACAATCTAGAGTCAGGTCTTCTATCTTGCATTGCTTTTTCTAGCTCCTCAAGTTGCGCTATTAATGCAGGAGTATTTGGTAGGGAAGTGCAGCCGCGAAGATCAAGTTTAGTAAGGTTATTTGGTAGCGTA
>DDCV01000103.1 GCA_002335845.1 Rickettsiales bacterium UBA1997
GAGTAATTCAGGATGGACTAACTAAATTTTTTCTTATAGCTTTTTATTACTGATAAAGCCACCACATTGAAGGTGAATGTTAGAATAAAAAGAGTTAAAGCCAGCGCAAAAGCAGCTAGAGTTTTTGGCGAGTCAAATTCTTGATCACCAACCAAAAGCGTAACAATTTGCGCGGTTGCTGTTGTCACAGAGTCAAGCGGATTAAAAGTTAAAGTCGCAACTAATCCCGCCGCCATAACCACAATCATAGTTTCACCAATTGCTCGAGAAATTGCCAAAATTACGGCGCCAACAATACTTGGAGTTGCCGCTGGAAGCGCCACTTTTTTAATCATTTCTGAATTTGTACTGCCCATTGCTAAAGCACCATCTTTTAAGCTTTCTGGCACCGACCTTAAAGCATCATCCGTTAGCGATAAAATAAAAGGTATAATCATAATCCCCATCACAAAGCCAGCGGCCAAGGCGCTTTCTCCAGCTACTTTTATACCAAAAAAAGCAAATAAACTCTTAAAAAAAGGGCCAATTGTAGTAACAGCAAAATAGCCATAAACTACCGTGGGAACTCCAGCCAAAATTTCTAAAATTGGCTTTAAGATATCGCGGGTCGAAGATTTGGCATACATACCCAAATAAATTGCACCCATAATACCCATTGGAATAGCAATTAACATGGCAATTAATGTAATTAATAGGGTTCCTAAAAACACTGGTATAAAACCAAAGGCACTTTTACCAACAGCTTGATCTTCATAAATTGCCATTTGCGGATTCCACTCAAGACCAAACAAGAAATCAAAAACAGAAACTTTTTGGAAGAAGCGCAGAGACTCAAAAAGAATTGATGCGGTAATAATGATGGTGATTAAAATACCAATACCAGCCGTAATTGATAGAATAAACTCACCAGATTTTTCAATATGCTTTTTGGCATTAAAGCTTTTGCTTTGTAGATTGATTATAATAAAAAAGTTTAGTCCTAAAAATAGCAAAATTATGAGGCATTGTATTGCCACACTCAATGGGCTCAAAATAATAATAAATGTAGTGAATATTGACCACAAAACAAAGCAATAGCTATAATGCTTGGCTAAGGAATTGAATGCTTTGTACTTAAAGTTTTTTAAGCGATAATTTTTGATTTTATTATTTAAAAAATAAGCTGCTATTATCGATAATATTATAGCACAAATAAAAATTAGCATAAATGTCAAAAATCAGATTATATCTAGATCAGCCAAAAATTACCGTTGGTAATTTAATTAAAATTGACGATAAGGAATTTAAATATTTGATTAAAGTCATGCGACAAAAAATCAATGATACTATTTTTATTTTTAATGGCACCAGCGGAGAATTTGAATCTAAAATTATCGAAATTAATAAAAAAGACCTACAAATTTCAATAATAAAAAAAATAGCAGAGCTAGAAAAGCCTCCCAAGATTACCCTTGCCTTTGCACCCGTGAAGAATGTGCGTATTGATTTTGTAGCAGCGAAGGCTTGCGAAATGGGGGCAACAAATTTTCAACCAATAATTACTCAACGTACAATTGTTAACAAAATCAATGAAGAAAGATTTTTAGCCAATATTAAAGAATCTTGCGAACAATGCGGCCGCAATGATGTGCCAACTTTACAAAAAATAGCTAAATTGAACGATTTTTTTAAGAAAAATCAAGATTCAGATAAGATATTTATTTTATGTGATGAATCAAGGGGCGCAAAAAGAGCTAGCGAGGTTTTGTCGAAAATAGATTTACAAAATAAGGAAATGGTGATTTTAATCGGCCCCGAAGGCGGCTTTAGCAAAAAAGAGTTTGAGATGATGTATAAAATAAATAATCTTTACCCAATCTCTCTGGGTAAAAGGATTTTAAGGGCCGATACAGCAGTGATTTGCGCTTTGGCCTTGATGAGTTACAACTCAGGCTAATTAAACTCAATATTTCTTAAATAACTCTCAAGATTGATTAGCAGCTGACTTGATTTCTCGAAATTTTTTACTAACTCTTCTTCGTTCTCGGTAATATATTTTTGAATTTCTTCTATATCTTTGCTGACGGGAATTCTTTTAATTAGGGGCAATGACAATGCGTCTGCATTGTTGCGAATAAAGCTTCTTATATTTTTCTTAAGGAGCTTTTGGCGATCTTGCGTTATTAGGTCAAACTCTTTTTTAAGACTACTTTCAATAATGCGGGAAAATGTAATACCAACTTTTTCCAGTTGATGATCTAGAAATTGATTAGCTTCTGCTATATCTGAGATTAGGATATCGTCTATAGATAGATTCCTATTCTTGATGCTGCTAAATATCTGCAATCTACTCAACCGACTCCGAAATGAAGAGTCTTGGACTTGATGAATATTTTGATAATACTTTTTAATTTCTTGATTATATTTTTCTGTGCAGTCACTAGTCCAGCATTTGCTTCTTAATTTTTCGAGATTTTTAATGGATTTCTTTTTTTGTTGTTGAGTTTTTTGTAATTTAGGAGCTTCTTTAATATAATCTATTTTTGCTTTTAGGTCCAAAACCTTATATGGCTTTAGAGGCAAACTATCAATTATAGAAACATCAGTAATTTTTTCCATGTAAGCTAAGGAATACAATTTTATTTTATATTCTCTTAAAAGTTCATTTATTGATATATGGTAAAGATGATTTAACTTCGTCTTGTTGTTTTTTATTATTTTTTCATACGATGTATTCTGACTCTTTAGCTCTGCATATTCTTGTTTTAGCGAATCAAATCCTTGCAATATTAAGAGGGTGTAGGCAACGGTAGCAATGGATTGAATGGCTATAAAGAAAGTTTGTATTTTTAATATTTTGTTATGACTTTTTTTCATGCACTTATAAAGCGACCTCAATGCTTAAAATGTCTAGTGGCAATGAAATATAGAGCAATTCCTAACTCATTAGCTTTGTCTATAACTTCTTGGTCGCGCACTGATCCTTTTGGAGCAATAATAGCCTTAATATTATATTTATGAGCAATCTCGATATTATCAGAAAAAGGTAAAAAAGCGTCGGAAGCTAAAAAAAGCGGATCACTTAAATTGTTATTTTTTATAAAATCTTGCGCTTTTCTACAGGCTATTTCACAAGCGTCAACTCGACTCATTTGGCCAGCGCCAATGCCAATAGATTTTTGACCGAGCGCTTTATTATTTTGCACAACAACTATGGCGTTAGATTTAACATGCTTGCATATATTCATAGCAAAAATTAAATTGCTAATTTCATCATCATCAATTGCTTTTTTACTGACTAGCTCAAGATCTTCTTTATTAATAGTTTTTTGATCTAAATCTTGCACCAAAAGACCGCCGGAAACTGTTTTTATTTGTTGCTGCTGGGGTTTTTTAAAATCAGCAATTAATATTCTAAGATTTTTCTTTTTAGCTAATATTTCTTGCGCTTTTTCATCAATATCTTTGGCAATTATCACTTCAAAAAATATTTGCGAGATTTCTTGCGCTAGCTCTTCGCTAATAATATCATTAATTGCTACAATACCGCCAAAAGCACTTTTTGAATCACAAGATAAGGCGTCTTTAAAAGCTTGCACAATATTATCAGCGCTAGCGACTCCGCAAGGATTGGCATGCTTGATAATGGCGCAAGTTGGCTTTGTAAATTCTAGAATTAAATTATAGGCGCCATCAGCATCATTAATATTGTTGTAACTTAATTCCTTGCCTTGAATTTGATTGGCGGCAACAATGCCAGAATTATTTAATGAGTATAATTGAGCTTTTTGGTGTGAATTTTCACCATATCTTAGATTTTGTTTTAATGAGCAATTTAGGCTAAATTGTGCTTTATCAAACCAATTAGCAATTGCCAAATCATATTGGGCAATCATTTTGAAGGCCTCAATTGCTAATTGTTGACGAAAAGAAAAATCAGTTTGGCTATTATTGATTAGTTGATCTTGGAGCTTTTTATATTGATCGCTATTTGTAATAACTGTTTTATAAGCAAAATTCTTAGCAGCCGATCTAATCATGGCAGGGCCGCCAATATCGATATTTTCTATAATCTCATCTTCATCATCGGTTTTATTAACCGTTTCAACAAATGGATATAAATTAACAATAAGAAGATCAATGGATTTGATGTTATTTTCTTGAGCTTGTTTTTGGTGTTTTTCATTATCATTAATACCAAGTAAGCCGCCATGAACTTTGGGATGCAGAGTTTTTAAGCGACCATCCATAATTTCTGCGAAATTGGTAAATTCAGAAATATCTTTAACTCTTATTTTGTTATCAGCTAAAAGTTTTTTGGTGCCGCCAGTTGAAATAATTTCGATATTTTGTTGATCTAAAAATTGCGCCAATTCAATAATCCCCGATTTATCAGAAACCGAAATTAAGCAACGCGATATTTTTTGTAAGTTTGACATAAATTTAGCACAAAGTTAATGAATTTTAAGTTATCTCATGCCAAGCTTAAGGCTTAGATTTATTCAAATCAATATTCTTTGAAACTTTTTCATGTGGCAAAAATTTAAGAAAAATAGACGCGGTTATTATTCTTTGTTGATTTTTGCTGCTATCTGTTTTGCTACTTTTTTTGCCGAAATAATTGCCAATGATAAGCCATTATTAGTCAAATATAATGATGGCTATTATTTCCCAATTTTACAATCATATGCCGAAACTTCTTTTGGCGGCGAACTAAAAAGTGAGGCTGACTATCGCGACCCATTCGTGAAAAATTTAATCAATAAAAAAGGCTGGATTATAATGCCGCCAATTCCTTTTTCATATGATACGATAAATTTTGCTATAAATTCTCCAGCGCCGTCAAAGCCGGACTATACTAACTGGTTAGGAACCGACGATCAGGGGCGCGATGTCTTGGCAAGAGCAATTTATGGCATAAGGATATCACTTATTTTTGGTTTAATTTTATCTTTTTTTTCTGCCACAATCGGTATATTTTTTGGGGCAATTCAAGGTTATTTTGGTGGCCTATTGGATCTTTTGTTTCAAAGATTTATGGAAATTTGGTCAAGTATGCCAATGCTGTTCTTGCTAATAATATTATCATCAATAATTGAGCCGGGGTTTTTTAGCCTATTATTTTTAATGCTTTTATTTAGCTGGATGGCAATGGTAGGCTTTGTTAGAGCTGAGTTTTTACGCCTTCGAAACTTTGATTTTGTACGCTCTGCTAAAGCTCTTGGAGGTGGTGATTATTATATAATTTTTCGTCATATTTTGCCCAATGCTTCACCAATAATTTTAGCTAATTTGCCTTTTTTAATTGCCGGATCAATTACCACATTAACAGCTCTTGATTTTTTAGGACTTGGCATGCCTGCTGGATCGCCATCTCTGGGCGAGCTATTGGCGCAAGGTAAAAATAATATCACGGCTTATTGGATTGGCCTAGCGGGATTTTTTATTATTACAATTATTCTAACATTATTAGTTTTTATCGGAGAGGCTTTAAGAAATACTTTTGATTCAAGATCGGGGTAATTTTTATCTACGAACTCTATAAAATTCAGGGTCTAGACAACTTTAGTTGATTTTAATATCAATATTTGTGAGATTAAAATCAAAAAGACAAAGTTAGGATACAACTATTCTTCATTATTTTGAAAGATAGGATTTGGCATTATGCTATATCTCGCACCCCTTCCACTACCAATGCTAATTATTTTTTTCATTGCAACTAGCTCTCTTAATTTAACTTTTAATGTATTGCGATTGGCTTTTGATATTGCCTGAATATCAGAGATTGATAACATGTTATTGCTATTCAAGATTTTCATTATCTCAATATGAAGATCGCTTAAATTATTTTGAATTGATTTTTCATTTCTGATTTTTTTTTCAAGAGTATCTTTTTGTATTTTAAGGGAGCGCAAAAAAAATATCACCCAGCCATCTATATCAATATTTTCATTATATATAATATTTTGACACTCTTTAAGATGCTTACAATAAAGATCCTTATTATCTTCAATTATTGACTCAAGCGAGCTATATATCGTATATTTGTAGCCAAGCTTTAGCATAATTAGATTAATCAAACAGCGCGATAATCGGCCATTGGCATCTTGAAATGGATGTATTATTAGAAATCTTAATATGAAGATGGACAAAATAATCAATGGATGCACCTCTTTGGCAGCGAATGACTCAGATGCCCAAAGCATGAGATCAGTCATTTTGGTCTGAGTTTCAAATGGAGCGGCGGTTTTGCAAACTACTCCAATCTCACTACCCAGCAGATCATAAGCTATGATATCATTATCAAGCTTTTTATAATCTCCCCGCCTCTTAAAGTTCTTATAGTTAAATTTAAGCAATATGGAGTGAATTTGTTTTATATATCTTTCGGAGATCTCTATTTCATGATATGATTCAAAAATAAATTGCATGGCGTTAAAATAGCCCACAACCTCTTCTTCACTACTATCTTTGAAAGATATTTGATGGATATTGTTAAGAAGATTGTCAATTTGATGATCTTGTAATTTAATACCCTCAATTCTTGTGCTAGATGATATTGAATCAATAATAGCCGACTTCTTTAATATTTCAAGACGCTGTGGCGAAAGGGTATTTAAAGATGGCCAACCTCCTTTAAATTCATCAATCTCACTGATTAAGTTAAGTATCTCATTAGTTATAGTTATTTTATGACCCGTCATTATATTCATATTAAAAGGATATTTAAAAAATGATCGCAGCAAACTTACGCCAATTTCCATCTTTAAGATGCATTAGCTACGATATTTTTTTAATTACAATACCCAATCATATCCATTTCCTTAAAATAGTGGAAAACATTTTTTCAACTGCTCCAAATAGATAATTTTTAGAAGAATAGTTCTAAATTTTTGTTGGCACTAGGTTCTGCCTAGATTTAAAATGATCAAAATTAAAGGCTGCGTAAAATCTAAATAAACCCTGTGACTTATCTGCGTTACAAACTTTTTTGTTTCAGAAAATAATTTTTAAGAATTTTTCTATTCTTTTTAAAGCTTTGTCTCAGGGTAACTCTAGCTTGGGATAGAATTTTCATGTCCTTAATATTGGGGATGGCCAAGCTATTATCGTCAATAATCTTATTTGTTTTTTTCTTATAATGTACCAATATTGCTTTATATATGTATATTGGCATCCAGCTTAAATTGATACTTATTACCCTAATAAGCTTTTTATCTCTTTTTCTTTGACAAAAAAATCTGCCATCATTTGCCACATAAACTCTTTTTAAATCCTCTCCATAAGGTAAGTTTTCAACAACAAATCCCTGACTTTTGCATAATAGATCGTCAAAAAACTCCTCGTCGATTGTTTTAGACAGAGGTATAGATTTTATATTGGCCTCGTCGCGATATATTTGATAAACAGTCATTTCATTGAAATGGTGATTTGTATTACCAAAATCAAGGCTATCAATATAGTCTTGGCGATGGAAAACTTCATTAATTTTATATAAATAATTCTTCACTAGCTCAGAACTGTTAACTAAGCCATTTAGGCAACCTGCAAGACACTGTTCAGTGCATTGATATTTTTTAAACTTATATTCATGCTTGGATAAATCATCTAATATCATATTATCTGAGTCAAAATGCCAAAATTTATCAATATCACTCTCTGCTATAAAATTATAAACCAGAAACCGTCTTTTAAAAGCAAAGCAAACCAATCCTGTCCATTTTTTACCCTATCAAATCCAGTCCCGCATATCAATTTATAGCGACTTTCAAATTTAGTGATCTCATCACCATAATCATAGCGTGAAAATTCTATGTGATTTATAGAGAGTTTTTTAGCAAGATATTCGTTACTTTTATCGCCCAACAAATAAATTTCTTTATTTGGATTTGACAACTTAACGCACTCCATAGAATACTTCAAATATTTGCCATTGCCATAATGACAGAAAATAATCGGGATAGACATGATTTGCGCGTTTATGAGATTTATAATTTAGAAGACTTACAATTTATGAAAATATTAAATACAATTTTTTCTCAAACTACCGGTGGCGTTGATAGCGTTTTTTGCAATTATAATAAGTGCTTAATTGATGATGGTCATGAATTATTTTTAGCTATCTCAAACAATAAATATTGCAATTACCAAGCAAGCAAAATCTTTAAGCTTAAAAATATATCACCCATATTAGATTGCTTTCATCTTTTGTATATTTGCTACAAAATAAAGCCCGATGTTATAATTTGTCACTCTCCGCGATCAATGATTATGGCGGGTTATTTAAAATATTTTATCAAAGCCAAATCTATTGCCATCAACCACTCGATGAGCTACAAAAAATCTATGAAATGTGACTATGTCATCAGCGTCAATCAAGAAATTAATGATGCATTAGTTAAATGTGGCTTTCCAAGTAAAAAATCATTTGTTTTATCAAATGCAATTGAGGTTAGTGAGAAGTTTAAATCTAAAAAACTCTCCCCAATAGTAAAAATCGGCCTATATGGAAGGCTGGATTATAATAAGGGCTTCGATATTCTAATTAAAGCTGCCAAGATAATAAATGAAAGAGGTGTCGATTTTAGGCTAAAATTAGGTGGCTTTGAAACAAGTGAGGGGCTGAGATGGCAAGATATAAAAAAGATGACCCTAGATGCGGGCATAAAAGAAAAATGTCAATTTATTGGCAAAATTGTGGATAAAAAAACCTTTTTCACAGATGTTGATTTATTTTGCGCTCCATCTCGCCATGAAGCTTTTGGCATGGTGATGTTAGAAGCATTTTTATATTCAACTCTTGTCATTTCATCCGATACCGATGGAGGAAAGCAATTGATTAAAGATCAAGAAAGTGGACTTTTATTTAAAAATGAAAATCCATCAGATTTAGCTGATAAAATTATTCTAGCGACTGAGAGACCAGATACTTATAATATTATGACAAAAAATGCCTACAGAGAATTAAAAGACAAATATTCGCTAGATATACTACAAAAACGACTAGAAAATATTTTATTAAAAATTATCAATTAATATTAAAAATCTAGTACCAAAATCCATCTTTAATTAAATCTTTGGCAAAATATTTTAAAAATGGTTTTTGGTATAAAATGGTATTATTTACCTATTGATACCATAGTAAATTCACGATCTCTTCTTTGGCTATAAGTTAGTAGATTTCTTAAATCAACTACAACCCTGCATTTAGTCAGCTGCTTTATTTTATCAAAATCTAACTCTTTATATTGATCCCATTCAGTGGCAATAACGATAAGGTCGCAATCTTTAATGGCCTGATAATAATCATTAAAATATTCTATATTTTTAAAACCATTTAATTCTTTTTTACTATTTGTAATGGCTTGCGGATCATGAGCTTGTATTGTAGCTCTGTTTTCCAATAGTTTTTTAGCAATTATAATTGCAGGGGAGTATCTAATATCATCTGTATTAGCTTTAAAAGCTAAGCCAAGTAAGGCAATTTTTTTATCAACCACATCGCCATTTAAGGCCTTTTTAATCTTGGCCACCAT
>DDCV01000062.1 GCA_002335845.1 Rickettsiales bacterium UBA1997
ATCTTTTGTTTTATTTTTATATTCCGCTAAGTTTTTTACAGCAGCTTCAAGAGCCTTGGCGAACGATGAAATGCCAGCAATATTTAAAGTTCCGGCTCTTTTATTTTTTTCCTGACCGCCACCAAAAATCATTGGCAAAATATTGACGCCCCTTCTTAACAATAGAGCTCCTACGCCTTGCAAGCCTCCAATTTTATGAGCCGAAATTGATACTAAATCAACATTTAAATCCTCCAAATCAACGGGAATTTTGCCTACAGCTTGCACAATATCACAATGAATTAAGCCATTTTTTTGATGAGTTATTTTGGCCAACTCCTTAATTGGCTGAATAGATCCGGTTTCATTATTGGCAAGCATTATGGAAACCAAAAAATTGCCTCTTTCTTGCAAATTGATTAGCTCTTGAAACTTTTGCACATCAATTAAGCCGTCACTATCGACATCAACCTCTATTATATTCTTATTTTGCGGCCGACAATTAAAGCCAGCCGAATGTTCAATTTTTGATATTAGGACCACTGGACACTCAACGCCATTAATTGCCAGATTAATGCTTTCACTTGCTCCAGAAGTAAATATTACTTCAAAATTATCAGCGTTAAGTAAGTTTTTTATATTATGTCTGCTTTCTTCTGATATCATATCGGCTTTTCTACCAAGCTGGTGCATTGACAGATTGTTTAAGGCAAAATCTTGCAGCCGCACAAACTCTTTTATGGCTTGGGTTGATGGCTTTGTCGTTGAATTGTGATCAAAATATATTATCGACATACGTCCTGCAAAGAAATTGATTGTAGATATTTGTATATGTTGTTCTCAAGGCCTTGCCACAAATGATGAGTTTGGCATTGGGATAAATTTTTATTACAATTTTTTTTGCCGCCGCAGCTGGTTATCTTAACTGACTCTCCAATTGCCCTGATAATATCAGCAATATTAATCTCTTTTCCAGGGCGCCCAAGTACATAACCTCCTCCGGGGCCACGAACCGACTTAACAATATCTCTCTTCTTTAAATTAAGAAAAATTTGCTCAAGATATGAGGCTGAAATATTATTTCTTTCAGCTATTTCTGATAATTTAATTGGCTTGCCTTCTTTTTGCTGGAATAGATCAACAATTGCCATCACGGCATATCGACCCTTGGCAGTTAAAATCATTGAAACTAGATATTAAATGATATTGCATAAGTAATACCCAACTAATTTAGTGGGTTATTTTTAATAATCAAGGCCAAGTAATATTTATTCCTCACATTTAATTCTGTGCTTGATTCTAGGTTTAATTAAACTTGCCTTTTAATTAATCTGAAAATATCTTCGAGCATTTAAATGTTTGCTACAAGCATTTTTGGGAAAGTTTTTTGGGCCTAAAAACCTAAAAAATTAATTATTAACTTTAACGGATGCATCAATCAAGCTAATCATTAAAAATACAGCCATATCAATGAAAAATATTTTATCTTTTAAATTTCGATAATATTAAAATGATATTTCATAAATTTAAAATCAGAGATAAATTTTAACAGCTGATATTTCTAACATAATGACCTTAGTAAAATTTGGCTTAGCTTGGTTTATGACCATAGAATAAAATTTATAAATAATGACTAAAGAAATAGAATCAAAAGATATAGAAAATAAAGAATTTGAATTCACTAGTAATGAAAACTTTGCCGAGCTTTTTGAAGAGTTCGAAAAAGACAATCAGAGATTGATTGAGGGCGGAGTTGTAAAGGGTGTTATAGTTGAAATTTCCGAAAAAGGCTTTGCAGTTGATATCGGCGCCAAATCTATTGGATTTATTGAGCCTTCAGAATTTAGAAGAGATGGTGAAATAAACGAAGGAGATGTTGTTGATGTTTTTTTACATAGATTAGAAAATAAAAGAGGCGACCTTATTGTAAGTCGCGAGAATGCCCGCAGATTTATTAGCTGGAACTACCTAAAAGAATGCCTAGAAAATAAAATAACAATCGAAGGCAAAATATTAGGCCGCGTCAAAGGTGGCTATGCAGTTGATGTTGACGGAATTATATGCTTTTTACCAAGAAGCCAAGTTGACACAATGCTAATAACCGATGATGAGTTTTTAATTAACAAAGATGAGAAGTTGCATGTTTTAAAAATAGACGATTTAAGAGGTAATGTTGTTGTCTCTAGAAGAGCTATAATTGAAACTCAAAGAAACGCCGAAAAAGAAAAAGTATTAGCTAAGATTAATGTTGGCGACGCCTTAGATGGTGTAGTAAAAAATATCACTGACTATGGTGCATTTATTGACTTTGGTAGCTTTGACGGACTACTCCACTTAACTGATATTTCTTGGTGCCGCGTTCGACATCCATCGGAAGTTCTAAGCGTTGGTCAAGAAATCAAAGTTCAAGTAATAAAATATGATGAGGTCACAAAAAGAGTATCCTTAGGCATGAAGCAACTTCAGAAAAACCCTTGGGAATCAATTGCTGAAAGATATCCAGTTGGATCTACTACCAAAGGCAAGGTTACTAACATAACTTCTTATGGCGCCTTTGTTGAGATTGAATCTGGAATTGAGGGCTTAGTTCACATTTCTGAAATCAGCTGGATTAAGAATATTACAAATCCAAATAAAGTTATATCTCCAGGAGAGGATGTTGAGGTTATGATTCTTGACATAAATGCTCAAAATCACAGAATATCCCTTGGAATTAAGCAGTGCAAAAAGAATCCTTGGCAAGAGTTCTCTGAAAAACATAAGGTTGGAGATATTGTTTCAGGTATAATAAAAGATTTTACAGATTTTGGGGTCTTTGTTGAATTTGAAGGTGGGATTGAAGGCCTAATTCACAAAAGCGACCTGGCCAATGATGCAGCATCAATTCAAGAATCAAATTTCAAGAAAAACGAGAGCATCGATGTTATGATTCTAGGCGTAAACTATGAAAAAGAAAGAATCAGCCTTGGGATTAAGCAAATCAGCAATGGCGAGTTTAAAGATGCCATTTCTAAGATTAGCGAAGGAGCGATAGCCATGTGCGTTGTTACAAATGTTAAAAAAGATTTCCTAGAAGTTGAGCTAGATAGTGGATTGAAAGGCATCATCAAAAGATTAGATCTTTCTAAAAATAAAACCGAGCAAAAAACTGATAAATATGATACAGGAGATAGAATAGAAGCCAAGATTTCAACTTTTAACAAAACAACGGGCAAGCTACTGCTATCCATCAAATCTGTAGAAGCTGAATCGCAAGAAAATCATATTTACTCTCCTAGCGATAGCGGAACTTCAATTGGTAGTATAGCTGGCGATGTCTTGGGTTCGCTATCCTTTGATAATCAAGAAGATTCTAATAATTCATCAAAAGATGACACCTCCAACGAAGATAAAAAATAATGAAATCAGACATTATAGCTTCGGTTATTTATCTTAAAAACAAAGTGCATAAATGGCGCAATATTTCTGCACTTTTGTTTTTCTTTTCGCTAGCACTTGTTTTTAAATTTACTTTTTTTAGCTCAAACCTAGAGGTGGAAAGCATAACAAGCTATATTGCTAAGATTGAAATAAATGATGTCATTTTTGAAGATGATCATCGTAGCCAAGTTTTGCGTAAGCTAGCATCGCAAGATAGCACTAAAGCTGTTTTAGTAAAAATTAGCAGCCCTGGAGGAGGAATAGTTGGTAGCGAGATACTTTATAGAGATTTGTTGGCCATATCGCAAAAAAAACCTTTGGTGGTCTTAATGGGCTCAGTTGCTGCATCGGGAGCATATATGGCAGCCCTAGCCTCCGACCATATCCTTGCTCACAACGGAACATTGACTGGCTCCATTGGCGTTTTAATGCAACTACCAAATGCTAGCGAGCTGGCAAAAAAAATTGGAATATCCAACAGAAGCTTCAAATCTTCTCCGATCAAAGGCTATCCTTCTTTAACAGAAGAATCTAATTCTGAATATGATAAAATCATACAAAGCTCAATAAATGATTCTTATAATTTTTTTGCTGATCTTGTTAAGAAGCGCCGCTCAACAAAGCTAAAGCATGAATATATGTCCGAAATATTTGATGGCAGGATTTTTACCGGTAGGCAAGCTCTAGAAGTTGGTCTGATTGATGGTATTGGACTAGAAGATGATGCATTACAATATTTAATTACACAAAATCCAAAGCTAAAAGACCTACCTTTAAGAGAAATCTCTATTGTTAAAAAAGAGGATAAATTTACGGATCGGTTAATTGGAAAACTACCTTTTTTAAAAAGCTTACTAACGGAATCCTCAATTTATAGAGATTACGACATAATGGCAATCATGAGGTGATTTTTATTTGATAAATTAAATTCGCAATCTAAGTTATTTTTTTTATTTATAGTTAAAATTTTTTTAAAACATGAGAACTCTGCCAAGCTGATCTATTAAATAATCAGTTTAGTTGAGTTCTTTAATTTTTTTACCAACAAATCTGTAATAAATTTATGACAAGTAACAATGAGATCCTTGAAAGAGTACAAAAAATCATCGTAAATCACCTTGGCGCTGACGAGGCAAAAGTAACTGAATCTGCTAGCTTTATTGATGATTTAGGCGCCGATAGTCTTGACCAAGTTGAGCTAGTAATGGCCTTTGAGGAAGAATTTGGCATTGAAATTCCAGATGATGCTGCAGAAAAAATTACTACAGTTGGCAGTGCTGTTAAATATATAACAGAAAATATGTAGTTTTACTACTCATTTTCATAAATTTTTAAAAAGCCGCAATTTTTTAATTGCGGCTTTTTTATTTAACATCCTCTTAAGATCAAATTCAGATGATGCTTAAAAATTATTATCCAAAATACTTTATCTACATTATCCTAATTCCAGCCTTTAATTATACGTTTAATCAAATTAGTTTTAAGAATAAAATTTAAGCGATAAATCACCATTTAATTGATATACACAAGCTTTCTTGATTAAATTTTAGACCAAAATTAGGAAGATTAAATGTGGTATTATAGATGGATTTTGGTATTATTCCATATACCGCATCCGACCAAACTTTTGCCAAAGTTATCTATAAAAATATTTACAAAAAAAACTCTTCTGCTAGCCTTAACTGATTATCAACTTAATTTGCAAAGTACATGCCGACTGAAATCTTAATGCCAGCTCTTTCCCCAACAATGACCGAAGGTAATCTAGCTAAATGGCTAAAAAAAGAAGGCGACTCCATTATTTCTGGCGAAGTTATTGCAGAAATTGAAACTGACAAGGCAACCATGGAAGTGGAGGCAGTGGATGAGGGAATTTTAGGAAAAATATTAGTTGATGAAGGAGCGGAAAATGTTGCTGTTAACAAATGTATTGCCATAATTTTAAACGAGGGCGAAGACAAGTCGGCGCTAGAGAATTATCAAGTTGCCAATAATAGTACAGAAATAAAAGAAGAAATAAAAG
>DDCV01000064.1 GCA_002335845.1 Rickettsiales bacterium UBA1997
TGTGGCTGATCATCCTCTCAGACCAGCTACGGATCATCGCCTTGGTAGGCCATTACCCCACCAACAAGCTAATCCGATAGGGGCTCATCTAATAGCGATAAATCTTTCCCGCCGAAACGGTATTATACGGTATTAGCTCTGGTTTCCCAGGGTTATTCCATACTACTAGGTAGATTCCCCTACATTACTCACCCGTTTGCCACTAAAATTTAAGAGCAAGCTCCTAAATTTTCGTTCGACTTGCATGTGTTANNCAGGATCAAACTCTCAAGTTTGAAACTTTTCTAGCTCATTAGAATTAACAAGTTAATTCTAAGAGATAGTACGAGCATGTACTACCGTCTTAATTTTTGTTACTTTTTGCGTTGTGTTAAATTAATTAAACACAACTACAAGTAATGTTGCAAATATTCACGATTTATAAACAGCTAATTTTGAGATAATAATAAATATATTGATGCTTGATTTTTTTAAATATATCAAGGCCACAATTAAATTTTAAAAACTAAAGTTAAAAAGCTAAATTGCTAATCAATCAAAAGTTAATAAATCCAAAATAAGGGAAACTCATTATTCATTCATTCTTTTTTTTTGTCAAGCACGGTTTAACAAATTTTACTTATTTTTTTGCAAAAATTTATAAAAAATAAATTCGCCGCTTAATCCACCTTGTTTAACCGACAATTCTAAATTTTGTAGAGCGCTTAAAATATATGAAATATTATTAATAGATGAGTTATTGAGCTGTCTTTTAAAGTCTGCCTCAATTTTAAAAAATAACCTTTGCTTTTTGACAGCCGATTCAAAATCGATATTACAATTTTCAATATCGCTTTTAGCGCTATATAATTTAGAAAAATAGTTGGTTAAAAAGCGTATAAGCGCAATTGAGCTAAAACCTTCATTTATTAATTTTTGCGCCTGAAATAAAGCGGTACCATATTTTTTATTAGCAAAATTTTGCACAAAATCATTTGCAGAACTCTCAGATTGACTAACTATCAAATGCTCTAATTTTTCAAGATTTAATTCTTTTTCATCGCCTAAAAATAAGACTATTTTTTTTATCTCATTTTTTATTAAATCTCTTTTTTTACCAATTTTTTCAAAAATAAAATCGATAATATCATTGCTAAACTTAATGTTATTTTGCCGCAATAAATCGCCAATAAATTTCTTAATCAACGCATCACCTTCCTCAAAACAAGCAATTGCTGCAAAATTAGGATTAGTCTCAAATATTTTTCTTAAGGAATTAGATTTTTCAAGATCCCTACCTTGAATAAGAATAAAATTATCACTTTTATTGCTAAAATTATCATTATTTATCAAGGATTTGATCGCATGCGTAATTCCAACGCCACTATCATTAACCCAAATAATTTTTCTACCTC
Organism: Rickettsiales bacterium UBA1997; assembly: GCA_002335845.1. The sequence continues at coordinate 1,395 of DDCV01000064.1, forward strand.
CCAACATCGGCAATGAGAAAAACTCATCTAATATAATTGTAGAATTTTCGCCCATATTTTCTTTAGAAATATTGGCTACTAAAAAAGGGTCGGAAATATTAGGTACAATTTTAAGAGCAATTTGCTTACTATAAAAATCAATCAATGAGCTTTCGGGTCCAAAAACCAAACATCCGGAAATTTTTTGCTTATCAATATTCTTAATATACTCATCAATTTTGTAGCTGGGAATTTTCATAATTCTAACAATTCTTGTATTTTACTTTTACTAAATATGTGCGACCTTTTAACATTATCGTTTTCTTCGCAAGAAATCATAATAAAATCCTCATCATAATTTGCCAAAATACAGCCATAGAAATTACGCCTTTTAGGTTCGCCACCACTCTCAATAATGTGATTATAGAAATTATTTAGCTTAGTAAAGCGCGGTTTGTAGCTTTTTTGACCCAACTCCATCAATATTAAGGCCAATATTTTGAGAGCTATTTTTTTATCAGCTTTTATAAATTTATCTTTGTTAATAAGATAAGAATCACCTCGTCTTTGCAACATCTCTTTGGCATTTTTAGCCACCAATTCATCAAATAAATCTCTTATTTCAGTAATTTCCTCACTAGCTTTTTTAACTCTTGTTTGAATCAATTCATAATCTGGTAGAAATTTTATAAAATTTCTTATACGATTGCGTAAAAATTTTTCATCTTCATTTGTCGGATCCTCAAACCATGAAATATTTCGCATATTAAGATAATCAACAAATTGACTCTTATAAAAATCAAGCAACGGCCTAACTAAAACTATATCCTTATAATGGCTAGACTCAGACATCAGCGATAAACCATCCAAGCCTGAGCCTCGAAATAAGCGAATGATAAAGTTTTCAGCAATATCTCCAATATGATGACCCAAAAAAAGATGTTTTATATTATTTTCACAGCAAAAATTATATAATAACTCATAACGCAAATCACGCAAAACTGCTTCTATATTGCTTTGTGGCAAATTTTCTTGATTGATTTGTATTATTTTATGTTGGATTTGGTGCTTTTGCAACAATTCTGCAACCGCCTTAGCTTCTACTAGAGAATTTAAACGCATTTGGTGATCAATTATAATAGCCACCAAGTTGATATCATTTTTTTGACAAAATTCTTGCAACAAAAATGTCAAAGCCATCGAATCACAGCCGCCCGACAGAGCGACAGCAAAATCCTTCGGCAACGATTGATAATCTTGAAAAATATCAGAAATCTTATTTGAAAAATCTTGTATTAAGCTTTTCATCTATGAGTAAATCATTTTAGAGTCTTGGTATAAGTTACAAAAAACAGCGCAAATTGGTTGGTTTTTTAACTTAGTCTTTTTATCTAAAATTTTATTTTCCAAATATATTTTGTTAAAAGGCAATAAAAAATAACCTTTAATAACTTATCTGTTATTTTCACCATATAGGATTTGCTATAATTTTTATTCCAGATTAATGCCCCATTTTTGTGAAAGATAATTTTCCACTTTTTCAATTTCAGAATCTTTTAAACCTCGGTTAAAAACTATCACTTCACCAATATGACCATTAAGATTTTTTCCTATATAAAAAGTTCCAAGAACATTATTAACGGTAGAAGTTGCAACAGAAGATTCTGCAAAATTATTGCCATTGATTTTGATTAATAAATTTGAAGGTGGTCTTTTTATAAAAGAAAGTATTTTATTAGTTTTATCAAATGAAGCCACGGAAATTGATTTTAACAACCTTGCGTCCGCTTTACAACACGCACCAAAATCAAAAAAAAATTACTACTGTTCCGCGCATGAGTAGAAATCCTATTGCTGATATCACCATTTTGAAGCCAGGCAAAATTAAAAGCATTTCCACCATAGTATTTTTGCACGATAAAAAAAGATACCTCGTCTGCAGAGGCAAGATCTGTTGGCAAAATAGAACTTCTTAGCAATTGATCATTACCATCAAATCTTAAAGCTGGCAAACCGTTAATGGCGCTGCTGTTAAATTTTGGCTTTTTGTTGCTATTACTTTGAGCAACATTAATTCTTTCATTTAAGGATTTTCGCAATGTAACATCACGCCAACTATCAACCAAGCTATTATCATTTAACTCATCTAGATTTTCCAAGCTTTTAGCAGAAGTGGCGTCATACCAAATTGTTACACCTTTCATATAATTTAAAGGTGAGCTACTGCTAACATTTTGAGCTGCAACTACATTAAATTTCTTAACAATTTGCGAACCTTTAACAATACCAGCTACCAATAAACCAATAATTAAAATTACTATTGATAACTCAATTAGTGAAAAGGCTTTAATTAAATTATTTTTTTGTATCATGAGTTATTTTAACTTTTAATTTATTGGCCAGTGCAATAACTAGCATAATTTTAGTTCAAAACATCACGCATTGAATAAAAGCCATTTTTCTGAGCCGATCCCCAAATTGCTGCACGAACAGCGCCTTTAGCAAAAATATCACGACTTGAAGCTTTGTGACTTAACTCAATTCTTTCGCCATCACCAGCAAAAATAACCGAATGCTCGCCAACAACATCGCCGCCACGCATTGTAGCAAAACCAATTTCATTTTTACTTCGCGATAAATCTTTGCCAACTCTTTGCATTCTAGCATGATCCTCAAGATCAATGCCCCTACCCTTAGCTGCGGCAGCACCTAGAGAAAGCGCAGTTCCTGAAGGAGAGTCAACTTTATTTTTATGATGCATTTCAACAATCTCAATATCAAAATCATCATGCAAGGTAGCAGCCACCTTTTCTACCAAATTAAATAATAAATTAACCCCAAGAGACATATTAGAAGACCATATCATGACACAATCTTTAGCGCATGAAGCAAATTCTGCTTTTTCTTCATCATCAAAGCCAGTAGTGCCGCAAACCATAATTTTTTTATATTGCGCACATTTTTTGGCTATTTCTAAGCTTAGCTTTGGCGAAGAAAAATCAATAATTGCATCACAAGATTGAATAAAATTATCTACATCATCAGTAATTTCGATATCATTTTTATCAAAACCCAAAAACTCTCCCAAATCATCACCTACAATATGACTATCTTTTCGAGTTAATCCGCCACCCAACTCCGCTATTTCATCTTGCATAATAAGGGTTGCAATAGTCCGCGACATCTTGCCTCTAATTGCTGTAACTCCGATTTTCATAAATTATTAATTATAGATTTATACTCCATTTTTCACTAAGATATTTTTCAATTTTTTCTATCTCCACAGAATTCAAGCTTCTATCAAATATTATTATCTCGGCTATTAAACCTCGCAAAAGATTACCAACTACAAGATCAGCCTTTTTACTAACATCTAAATTGCTTGTTATAGGAACTAAAGTCATTTGATTTCCATTAACTCTAATCTCCATATTTTGTGGACTTTTAATAAAGTTAAGAATTTTATTTTTATTCCTAAACTCATCATTAAAAGCTTGCGGTGATGGATATTCATAAGTGGCTCTCTGCTGGATCATCTGACGATGCTCAAAATAAATTATATTATTACTATAAGTAGCATGCAAACTCAATCTCTGGTCGCCACTATACCAATTAATGTTTTCAGAAGCTCCATCTTTATAATTCTGCACTAAAAAAACAGTAACTTCTTCAGATTTAAATATATCTCTACCCAACACATCAGACTTTCTTATTATGTCAGACCCATCAAAATACAAAGCTGGCAATCCATTTATGGCATTAGATATAAATTGTGGCTTATTACCATCAATAGATTGGGTAAGATTAATCTTTTGTGATGAAGTTTTCCTTGGCGACACATCTTTCCACTCTTCAACTAAATCATTATTAGTAAGATTAGCTAAATCTAGGCCGTTAGCCGAAGTCGCATCGTACCAAACAGTTAAATTTGGAATAATGGTAACGGGAGATCCCGATGAAATATTCTGAGCTGCTACCAATTTAAATTTTCTTATAATATCAGAGCCCTTGGAAATGCCCGCAATCAAAAGCCCAATAATTAAAATGGCGATTGAAAGCTCAATTAAAGAAAATGCTTTTTTACTAATTTGATTAAGCTTTGCCACTGTAGTTATGTTTATTTTCTAGGAGCTCTTTAAGATATAATATTATTAACCCTGCAACGAGATATATTAAGTACGCTTTTAATTAGTAAAATTAAATCAATTTTAACAGAAAGCTAGTCTATTGCAATATTTTATACAAAAAAAATAAATAAACTGATGATAATTACAAACATCACATCTAATAATGACATAACTGTTTTTCAACAACTAAAAATTCAAGATGACCGATAAAACTCTAGATAAAGTAAGAAATGACATAGAGCCAGTTTCTCTGGTTAGTGAGATGAAAAAATCATATCTTGACTACGCTATGAGCGTGATTGTCTCAAGAGCAATTCCTGATGCCTGCGACGGATTAAAACCTGTTCATCGCCGAATTCTTTTTGCCATGCATGAGGGCAATTATGATTTCAACAAACCATTCAAAAAATCAGCCAGAATTGTTGGTGAAGTAATGGGTAAATACCACCCTCATGGTGATGCCGCAATTTATGATTCTTTAGTTAGAATGGCGCAAGATTTTTCAATGCGCGTTCCATTAATAGATGGCCAAGGTAATTTTGGTTCCATTGATGATGATCCACCAGCTGCAATGCGTTATACAGAATCACGCTTGCAAAAAATTTCTCACACAATACTTGAAGATCTAGACAAGGACACGGTTGATTTTATGCCTAATTATGATGGCAATGAAAATGAACCAAAAGTTCTTCCTGCACGCTTTCCCAACTTACTGGTTAATGGATCTAGTGGTATTGCTGTCGGTATGGCCACCAACATTCCGCCACATAATCTTGGCGAAGTTATTGATGCCTGCATCGCCTATATTGACAATAATGAACTTACTATTGAAGAAGTTATCAATATAGTTCCAGGACCTGACTTTCCAACTGGTGGTATCATCTTAGGCCGCGCTGGCCATAATTCAGCTGCACGCACTGGCCGCGGCTCCGTAGTAATGCGCGGCAAACACAAGATTGAACAAAAAGGCAATCGCTCATCAATTGTTATTACCGAAATTCCTTATCAAGTCAATAAAGCACGATTAGTCGAAAAAATTGCCGATCTAGTCAAGGAGAAAAAAGTAGAAGGTATTTCTGACCTAAGAGATGAATCAGATCGCGAAGGTATTCGCGTTGTTGTCGATCTTAAAAAAGATGCTATGGAGGATGTTATCATCAATCAACTTTATAGCTTCACTGAGTTGCAATGCAACTTTAGCGTTAATATGCTTGCTCTAAATTATGGCAAACCTGAACTTTTAAACCTACTTGATGTCATTAAAATCTTCTGCAATTTCCGTGAAGCGGTTACCGTCAGAAGAACAAATTTTTTACTTAACAAATCTCGTGATAAGGCTCATATTTTAATCGGCCTAGCTGCCGCTGTAGCAAATATCGATGAAATTGTTGAGCTGATAAAAACCTCAAAAGATGTTGCTGAAGCTAGAGAAAGATTATTAGCAAGAGCTTGGTCAGCTAGCTTAGTTGAAGCTTTAATAAATCTAGTACAAGACACTGGTAACCTCGTTCAAGATGGTAATTTCTATTTCACTGAAACTCAAGCAAGAGCAATTCTAGACATGAGATTAGCTAAACTAACTGGTCTTGAGATGGATAAAATACATAATGAGCTTAAGCAGTTAGCTGAAGAAATTGTTGGGTATTTAGATTTATTAGCCAATCGCGACAAAATGCTTGATTTAGTTAAAAAAGAGCTAATTGAGGTTAAAGAACAATTTTCCACTCCAAGAAAATCTTCAATTGAAGATTCTGAATTTGAAGTCGATATCGAAGATCTCATTCCAAAAGAAGATATGGTCGTGGTCGGCACTATGAATGGCTATATAAAAAGAGTGGCCCTAAATTCATATCGCACCCAAAGACGCGGTGGCCGTGGCAAAAGTGCTATGGATGTTAGGGATGAAGATGTTACAACTGATATTTTTGTAACCAACACCCATACTCCAATCCTTTTCTTCTCAACAAAAGGTCAAGTTTACAAGCTAAAGACATATAAATTACCACTAGGAACTCCGCAAGCAAGAGGCCGAGCTTTGGTAAATTTACTACCTTTAGATCAAGATGAAAAAATCAGCACCATTCTAGCATTGCCTGAAGATGAAGAAAAATGGAATGATCTAAACATCATCTTCGCCACTTCCACCGGCAATATCAGAAGAAATTCTATGGATCAATTCAAAGACATTAGATCTTCTGGCAAGATAGCTATGAAAATAGAAGGCGATGAATCACTAGTTGGAGTTAGATTATGCAAATCAGATGATGATATTATGCTTTCTACCAAAAACGGTAAATGTATTCGCTTTCCTGTTGAAAAATTACGCGTTTTCCAAAGTCGAAACTCGACAGGAGTTCGTGGTATAAAGCTAGATTCTAGCAATGAAGTTATAGCTATTTCAATTCTTTCTGGTACCGAAAAATTTAACGACAACAAGGAAAAATATCTAAAGATCAACACTTCAACAAGAATCGCTCTAAAGCAAGCCTTACTACATAATCAATCTTTGCTAGAAAATAAAGAAGAGCAGCCTGATTTGGTAGAAATTCAGCCTCTTGAAATTCCACAAATAAAAAATTGTGAATTATCGCAAGATGTCATAGAGCAAATGGCTTTAAAAGAAGAATTTATCTTAACTATCACCGAAAATGGTTATGGCAAAAGAACTTCAGCTTATGAATATCGCATAACTAATCGTGGCGGTGTGGGAATTACCAATATTATAACTTCCAAAAGAAATGGCGATGTTGTAGCTAGCTTTCCAATTGATGAAAATGATCAAGCAATGCTTATCACGAATAAAGGAACTCTAATTCGCACCGCACTTGATTCCATTCGCATAACTGGTCGCAATACTCAAGGCGTAACTCTCATCAAAACTAAAGATGAAACTGTTGTTTCAGTAGCGCGCATTGCTCATAGCGGCAATAAAGAGATTGATGAAGCTGAAATTGGTGAAGATGAAGCTAATGAAATAACAGACAATTCTCAATAAATTATACAAGAAATGACTTCAAGCTATATTATAGAGGGAAAAAATGATAATTACGAAATTGTTATTGGCTGCGAAATTCATGCTCAAATAGCATCAAAATCCAAACTTTTCTCTCGTAGCTCTACCGAATTTGGCGCTAAGCAAAATAGTCAAGTGTCATTTATTGACGCCGCAATGCCAGGAATGCTACCAACAATAAATGAAGAATGCGTTAAGCAAGCAATCAAGACTAGCTTTGGATTAAATGCGCAGATCAATCTATTTTCAGCTTTTGACCGCAAAAACTATTTCTACCCTGACTTGCCGCAAGGCTATCAAATATCGCAACTTTATCATCCAATAATAGGTGAAGGCCATATTGAAATCGACCTAAATGACGGCTCAAAGAAAAAAATCAATATTGAGAGAATTCATCTCGAGCAAGATGCTGGCAAATCAATTCACGACCAAGACCCCAATCTATCTTTTATTGACCTCAATCGCTGTGGCATAGCTTTAATGGAAATAGTTTCTAAGCCTGATTTAAATTCTCCTCAAGAAGCAGCAGAATATGTTAAAACCATTAGATCAATTGTTCGTGCCCTTGGCACTTGTGATGGCGATATGGAAAAAGGAAATTTACGCTGCGATGCCAATGTTTCAGTAAGAAAAGTTGGTGCAACAGAATTGGGAACAAGATGCGAAATTAAAAACCTAAATTCTATGCGAAATATCGCGCGCGCCATAGAGTTTGAATCAGCAAGACAGGTCGATATCATCGAAAATGGAGGAAAAATTGACCAAGAAACTCGTCTTTTTGATGCCCTAACTGGAGAAACCAGAACTATGCGCAGCAAAGAAGATGCCATGGATTATCGCTATTTTCCTGATCCAGATTTACCACCTCTAAATTTATCACAAGAATTTATTGACGATATCAAAAAAACCCTCCCCGAACTTCCCGAAGCTAAAAAGCAACGCTATATCAACGATCTCAATCTTACACAATATGATGCCGGGGTTATTACCGCCGATGGCAATTTAACGATTTTTTTTGAAGAATTAATCAAAACTCACGAAGTAAAGCTAGCCGTAACTTGGTTGACCGTTGAACTCTTAGGTCGAATAAATAAGTTGAGCCTCACTCTAGATGAAGCTAAAGTCACTCCACAAAAGCTATCAAACCTACTTGATTTAATAAAAAGCGGCGATATTTCAGGCAAAATCGCCAAAGATGTTTTAGATGAAATGCTAAATAGCGGCGAGGATGCTGATAAAATTGTTGAACAAAAAGGCTTAAAACAGCTATCTAATAGCGATGAAATTGAAAATATAATTGAAAATATTCTACAAAACAACCAAGACAAAGTTGAGCAATATAAATCTGGCAAAGATAAATTATTTGGCTTTTTTGTTGGTCAAACCATGAAGGAAACTGGTGGTAAAGCTAATCCTAAAATCGTCAATGAAATATTAAAAGATAAGTTAAAATAGCTTATCATTAATTAATATTGTTTTATACCAATTCCCATCTTTAGAAGCGTTATTATTTAATCTGAATCGATTTTATTTCAGGTGGAACATAATTTTCATCATGCTTTACCAACAATTCCTTGCTATAAAACTTGCTCTTTACCACATCCAAATTTCCATTAGCCACAACGCCCTGCTCTTCTCGAAATAAATTAGGCAAAATTCCGCGATAATTAACCAAAATTTGCTTCTCATTATCATAAATCACAAACTCAGTTTCAAGGCTATTTATTTTGTTTATAGAATCTTTTTTCACCAAGCCGCCTATGCGAAATTGGCTATTTTGTATTTTTTGTAATATTTTTTGATCACCCAATTCACTCGGTGAATAAAAAAACACAATATTATCACGAAAATTAGTAATTATAAAAAACAACGCCAACACAGATATAGCAAAGATTGAGGCCACAAATAATAAGCGCTTTTTTTTGTTATTTTGCTTATTTTTTAGCATTTAATTAAAGTATTTTACTTTTTAACAATTTTATGCTATACTAGCCAGCAAAGATGAATTTTAAAGTATTTTATTTAATATATGAGAGATAGTTCTGAATATAAAACCTGGGGTCAACTACAAAATGAAGATGGCAATCAATATGAGGAACTTACCAAAAAGAATAGTAATGATGTAGATGATGTTGTACTCATCACTCCAGGAATCGATATCCACACAGAACCAGCCAAAAATAAGAAAGTTGAGGTCATAAATGACTTCCCAATCTTTTGTTATGATTATAATGATTTTTGGGGTGGCATAAGGGCGGAAGAGGCAAAAAGAAGTAAAGAAGACTCAGCTGAGGTAAGCGGCGTCACTATATGTAAAATGGAAGATGTAACAGATGGTAAAAAGCAAGATGGAACACATAATAACAAGCAAGATATTTACGCTATCGGCATTATTGACAAGGGGGAATCTTCTGTAACCTTTGTTGGAAAGCCTGGATTAGAATCCATTTTATCACAATATAACAATAAAAACAAAAATTTCTTAAAATCGCTAAAAAGTGACACAAAAACTTATACACTAAGTAGGGATGGAAAGTTTTTTGAAGCTGCTACTGAGAAGTTTAATAGCAATATAAATTGGCCTCAGCGGACTAAAAATAAAATAATGAATGTAATAGCAGGACCTCTTCCTAGTAGATGGATTGAGAAAAAAAACCCTGCAGATCGGTTTGAGACATTACTAGGTAATGCAAAATATGAAATTACTGATGGTGGCGATATAGGTATTAAAACCTCAACATTAGATGGTGGCACTAGAAAAGTTTACAGCGTGTTATTTACAACAGATAAACATGGTAAAGAAAAAGAAGAGCCGGGAAAAGCCACTATAGCCTATGTTAATCTGGATGGAGGGTTATATAGAAAAATTTATCAAGGCAGAGGAGAAAAAGAGCTTGATTTAGAAGGAAGCCCGTTTCTTAAGCCTGGAGAGTTATATTTAGATAAAGAGTTTTACAAAAAAGAAGATAGTGGTGACTTTACTAAGGTTGGTAAAAACTCAGATCACCCAGGAATAAAAGAGGCCAGGGAATCAATAATAACAGCCGTCTGCAAAAATAAGGACAACAAAATAACATCTCAAATAGTTAAAATGCCTAGAACAAAGGCTGTACAAGTTAGCATGCATAAAATAGAAGAAGAAGGTAAATTCGCCGTTGCCGACACTGAAAAATTAATCAAAATAAGAAGAAAAAATCCACTTTACTCAAAAAAAAAAGAGCACGAATATTATAAGGAGATGGGTAAAAAAAATAAACCACTTGATAATTTACCAACTCTTGTTGGATTACCTAGGAGTAATTCATTACAAGAGTCGGGGTCGGGGTCGGAGTTAGGGTTAGCGCCAGAAAATGCAAGTACCCGACGCGCTTCTATAGAGGGAGATTTGCACCGACGCACTTCCAGCGCAAGTTATGAAGACAGGGGTGCGTTAAGACGCACTTCTGTGGCAACAAGCAACGAATCATTACGACGCACTTCCAGCGTAGGTGTAGTTGGTATAGAAGAGGAAGATAATAAAAATATAGCCCGACGCAATTCCGACGCAGGTTCTGAAGCAGGAACAGCCCGCTCTAGATCTA
>DDCV01000016.1 GCA_002335845.1 Rickettsiales bacterium UBA1997
TATTGACGGATCTGGGTTAAAATTGCAAGAAATTGGATAAATAATACCAAAATCCATCTATAACGTCACATTTAATCGAATTAGTTTTGGCCTAGAATTAGGAAGGTTAAATTGCTGGTTGTCAGGTTAAAACGGCATAACATCTAGCCATTAAGCCAAGCTTGTGAAATATTATTGTTTACGCGCATTTTATCAGCATAATAAACACCTAACAACTTTACATTTTTTGAAAAAAATCCCATCTCTTCAAGAGCTAAGGCAACATTTTGTTGACTTGGATGACCCTCGATGGAAATAAAAAACTTGGCTTGGTTAGAGACTCCACCCGGAATATAGCTTTCTAACTTTAGCATGCTAATACCGTTTGTTGCTAAGCCGCCAAGAGCTTTATACAGGGAGCCTGGAATATTTCTAATACTGAATAATAAGGTAGTTACAACTGATGCTATTTCAGGATCAACATCAATCGGCTCTTTAGCAATAACAATAAATATTGTTACATTATCATTGCTGCTATCCTGAATTGATTCTTGAATAATCTCAAGATCATAAATATCCGCTGCTTTTTTTGAACAGATTGCAGCTTTTGTTTTATCCCTACCCTCAAAAACAAATTTAGCTGCCATTGCTGTATTAGAAAATTCTCGAACAGTTAAATTAAAATCTCTTAAATTATTTTGACACTGCATCAAAGCCTGAGGATGCGACAATACTTCTTTAATATCGCTAATTTTTGCGCCCTTAATTGCAGCTAAATTATGAGTAATTGGCAAAAAATGCTCAGCAACAATCGATAGATTAGAATCTTGCAACAATGTATGAATTTCAGAAACTCGACCTGCATATGAATTTTCAAGAGGAATCATTCCGTAAAGCGCTTCATCATTTTCAACGGCAGCAAAAATATCGTAAAAAGTTGAAAAAGGCTTAGCCTCAAGATCGCTATAGAATTTTTCACAAGCTATGTTTGAATTAGCTCCCTCGCTACCTTGATAAGCAATTATTTTTTTTGTCATTATTTTATTCACTGATTAATTGACAATGTAGTCATTACATCAAATAATCTTTTAAAATATGATTAAATCAATATTTATATTTATCACATGACGCAAAAATGGCAAAAAGACTCTTGGCGCAACCTACCTATTAAGCAGCAGCCAACCTATAATGACAAAGTTTTTTTAAGAGAGGTTGAGAATAAAATATCAAATTTTCCTCCCCTAGTTTCTTTTGACGAAGTTGATAATTTACAAAATGAATTAGCCAATGTTGCCAATGGAAAGGCCTTTTTACTGCAAGGTGGCGATTGCGCCGAGAGTTTTGTTGAGTTTTCACATAAAAATCTCAAAGGATTTTTTAGAACAATCATGCAAATGACAATTGCCTTAATGTATGGTTCAAAAAAGCCTGTGGTTAAAGTTGGCCGCATTGCTGGGCAATATGCTAAACCAAGATCAACTGACGAGGAAACAAAAAATGGAATTAGCTTTCCTAGCTATCGTGGCGATATCATAAATTCTATTGAATTTGAAGAAAAAGCCAGAATATCTGATCCAAACCGCTTAATTGAAGCTTATTTTCATTCAGCAGCCTCTCTTAATTATCTTCGATCCCTTGCTCAAGGTGGCTATGGCAATCTCGACAAAATCAGTCAGTGGAATGAGGAGTTTGTGCATAGTTTAAAAAGCAAACAAAATAGCGAAGAAGTTATCGTAAGGATTAAAGATAGCTTAAACTTTATTAATGCTTGCGGTCTTGATCATAAAATATTACCACAGCTTACAACTGCCAGCTTTTTTACTTCGCATGAAGCGCTTCTTTTAAATTATCAACAATGCTTTGCCAAGCAAAATAATGATAACAAAAAATATTACGATCTTAGTGCGCACATGCTATGGATTGGCGATCGCACCCGTAATCCTAAAGAAGCTCATGTTGAATATATGCGCGGTATTTCTAATCCAATCGCTTTTAAAGTGGGGCCAACAATTAACAAGGATGATTTATTGTCATTATTAGATATTTTAAACCCCAAGAATGAAGCTGGTCGCATCACTTTAATCTCAAGAATGGGGCAAGATAAAGTTAATGATTATTTGCCACCATTAATTGAGGCCGTGAAAAAAAATGGTAATAATGTTATTTGGTCGTGCGATCCAATGCATGGCAACACAATAAAATCTTCCAGCGGCATCAAAACTCGCAAATTTGATGATATTTTGAGTGAAATTAAATCATTTTTTGAAATTCATCGCCAAATAGGAACTTACGCTGGCGGCATCCACTTTGAAATGACTGGACAAGATGTTACTGAATGTTTGGGCGGTAATCAACAAATATCAGAACTCGATTTGATTGAACGATATCACACACATTGTGATCCTCGCCTAAACGGCTCACAGAGTGTTGAATTAGCTTTCATGATTGCTCAAGATTTGGCAAAATATTAATAAATAACATAAAATATTTTATGAATACTTTTAAGTGTAACAAAGCTTTCTCTTTGATAGAACTGTCTATTGTAATATTAATAATAGGTTTATTAGTTGCTGGGGTTAGCAAAGGATCTCAGATTTATAATAAAATTAAACTTGCTAGCGCTAGAAGCTTAACCAATTCTTCCGTCGTTAATTCAACCAAAGCTCTTGAATTGTGGCTAGAAACAACATCAGCTAATAGCTTTTTGGAAGTTAGTCCAGAGGATAATGAATCTATAAATAATTGGTTTGATATAAATCCGCAATCAACTTTTAAAAATAATGCCGAGGCCTTTAATAATTCTCAAAATCGTAGGCCACTTTATGTTAAAAATAAAATTAATGGATTGCCTGTCTTAAAATTTGATGGTATTGATGATTGCATGATTTCTTCAGTTGATATCAGAAGATTATCTATACCAAATATGACAATGTTTTTAGTTTATGAAAGAAAGCTTCCTATACATAATAGTAGGGGGGGTATAATAGGAAATGATCCTGGCTGGGCAAGGTTTTTTATAATGAATCATTCTGCTATAGGAGGTTCTATAGTTTCAACTGGATCAACACCTCACAGATTCGATGCCATGGGAACTGCTGATAGGCCACAAATTTTAACCTATATTTCTAGGGTTGGCACCACCAACGGTTCATCTGTTGCTATAAATCGAAATCTAGCTTCCACAACATACACTGAAAATATATCAATCACCGAGCAAAATCTAACCTCTATAGGGAGTCATAACTCTGCTACATGTGATAAAAACGATAATGTAGAAATAGGAGAAATAATAATTTTTAGGCGTGCTTTACAAAATGGTGAGGTAAATTCCATTGAAGATTATTTGTCACAAAAATGGGGAATTAAGTTAGTTGAATAATGAATAACAAAAAACATGCTATAATCGCCATAGTTGGCGCGCCAAATGCTGGCAAGTCAACCTTAACCAATACATTGGTTGAACAAAAAATTACCATAGTTTCACCTAAGGTGCAAACTACACGCAATTCGATTAAAGCTATTTTTAATCAAGAACAAAATCAGGTTATTTTAATTGATACTCCTGGAATTTTTATCCCCAAAAAAGACAAAACCTTGGAAAGAATAATAGCTCGAGGTGCTTGGCAGGCTTTAAGAGAGTCTAATCATATTTGCTTTATTATTGATGCGACTTTGGGACTTAATGATCAAAATAAAAAAATTTTAGAAGATCTTAAAAAAGAAAACCTACCAACAACAATCATTATTAACAAAATTGATCTTATTAAAAAATCAAAATTATTAGCAATAGTTGCGGCTTTTGTTGATTTAGGTTTTGAAGATATAATTCCAGTTAATGCCACGCAAAATCTCGAAGGCGCTGATAATGGTATCGATAATTTAAAAAACTTTTTGAGCAATAAATGCTACAATGATGGCTGGATATATGATGAAGATCAAATAACAGACGCTCCTATTAAATATTTAGCTGAAGAAATTACCCGTGAAAAACTTTTCTTAAAGCTAAGTCAAGAACTGCCCTACTCTGTTTTTGTAAAAACTGATTCATTTCAAAATTTTGATAATGGCGACATCAAGATTTATCAAACTATTTTTGTTACAAAAGATAGTCATAAAAATATTGTGATCGGCAAGAGAGGTGCGCTCTTAAAAGAAATCGGCATTGAGGCCAGAGAAGAAATTTCTCAACTTTGCCAAACTAAAATTCACTTGTTTTTATTTGTAAAAGTTAAAGAAGATTGGATAAAATCAGAATTATCAACCAATTGATAACATAGATTTAAATAAGATTGATGATGTAGTTGTTATTTTTATAATAAGAATAATTTTTTAAAAACTAAATTTTTAAGATCTTTAGAACAAAAAATCTTTTACAAAATTAATAGCTTCCAATCCCAAAAATATTACCATTGTTGAAAATATAGAGCCAGCAATTCCAACCAACAAACCCACTATCACAAACAATCCGTCCTTTCCTATTAATCCAAAAGAGGTGATTAATAAACCTATTGCTGGAATAAAATTAGAAAATGGCACCGGAATTGCTACAAAAAAAGCAAAAATAAACATCAAAGCACCAATCACTCTTTCGGCCAGGGGGTAAATCATAAATTGCCACCTTTGACGCAGTATTTTTTCAATCTTATCTATATGTGGCGAAGATTTTCTAACAATTAGCTCTAAAATTGATCTTTTGAATCTTATATCAGCAATAATTTTTGGTAATTTTGGAGCCTGATAACCCATCATCATTTGGAAAGCAAAAAGCAATAATGGTACAGCAAAAAAACTTGGCAAGGGTGGAGGTAAAGGAATAAGGGCGGCAAATGCAAAAAAAACCATAGCCAAGCCAAATCCTGAGCTTTGCATTGCGCTCATTAAATCACGAATCTGAATTTTATCAGTTAAGGATTTATTGACTATATCTTCTATTATTTGCGTTGTTATGATTTTGCGATGTTGGTCCACTAAGATTAAGGTAAAAAAAGATCAAAATATTATTTAAAACACGAATTATGATTAAGAAAAAATTTTATTAAAAACTAGTCGTAATAATAAGATATTACATATCTAGATAACTTAATATACAGCGTATTAAGATTTCACTTTTTGAGATGATTTAGATTTCTTTGATATAGTGACATTATTTTTTTTATCATCTTCTTTCAGGCCTGATTTAAGGTTTTTTACGCTTTTACCAACGTCTTTCATAACTTGCGGCAATTTTCCAGCACCAAAAATAACAAAAACTATAACCAATATCAGAATTAACTCAGTTGCTCCTAGGGACATAAAATAAATAGTTTATAGTTTGTAATCCAAGATTTGCAGGAGCTCACCCCACTCTCTTTTTGATAAGCCGCTATCTTCTTGCGACACATCTTCACCCTTGACAAGCTTTTTAATAATTTCTAAAGCTGGCCCTGAGAATTGCTTACCTGATTTGTGATTTTTAACAAAAGCTTCAAAGCTATATGGTACCCATTTTTTTACAATATCAAGCATTATTTCAGCATAAATACGAATTTCATATTGTGCGTGAGAATCGGCGCGCAAATGCAAAAAGTGAAAAAGATTATGCAAATCAATTTTCCAATACCACTGTGTGTAGCAATTTAAAGTTAAGTTCATTCTTGCCAACTCACGAGCCACTCCATCTCTATTTTTATCGACAACATTACCTAAGCTATCCTGGTTTATCATATCAAGATAATTATTATAGCAATTAGTAGAATCTTTTTTAAGAATATCTAGCACCTTCTTTTGCTCATCTACGCTGAGATTACCAACCTCATCTCTACCTTGATGATTTATTTTTGACTGCGCTGCTAAATTTTCTTTTTTTGGAATATAAAATTCGTCTTCTACAATAGAATAACGCGCTGAATATTCATTGACCGAAGCTGTGCGGTGGCGAATCCACTGCCTGGCAATAAAAATTGGCAGTTTAATATGAAATTTGATCTCACACATCTCAAAAGGTGTGGTGTGGCGATGCGCCATTAGGTAGTTTATTAAACCTTTATCTGCATTAACTTTTTTAGTACCAGATCCGTAGGAAACACGAGCTGCTTGCACCACGGAAGAATCATTACCCATATAATCAACAACCCTCACAAAGCCGTGGTCTAGCGCCTGAAAAGGGCTATACAAAACCTCCTCTAATTCTGGAGAAACTGGTCTAATGGTTTGATTTTTTTGCTGTCTTAACAAGTTTATTTCATCAAGCTGCTGCTGTTTTATTGTCATTTTATGAATATGTTTTAAAGTAATTTTTTAATATTTATCTATATAAAATCGATCAAATAATTTTAACTATCAAATAGTTTGTGAACAAATTTATGCCAATTGATATTATTAAAGATCAATTAAAGAGTATTCCCGATAAAAGCGGCGTCTATCGCTTTTTAGATGCGAAAGAGAATATTCTTTATATTGGCAAAGCTAAGAATCTGAAAAAAAGAGTCACTAGCTATACCAACCCCAATGCGCTTTCAAGTCGAATCTTGCGCATGGTATATTTAGCGCAAAAAGTTGAATTTACGCAAACAAAAAATGAAGTTGAAGCTCTACTGCTTGAGCATAATCTTATTAAAAAACATCTACCAAAATTTAATATTTTACTCAAGGATGATAAAACATTCCCACAAATATTACTTACCAATCACAATTTTCCACAAATTACTAAATATCGTGGCAATAAAAATGATAATGGCTATTATTTTGGACCCTTTGCCTCTGGCTTTGATGTCAATAAAACTATCGATATTTTACGAAAATCTTTTCAAATAAGAAATTGTAATGATCAAGAGTTCAAGCGTCGAAAAAATCCATGTCTAGAATATCAAATAAAAAAATGTAGCGCACCTTGCGTTGGTATTATCGATAAAATTAATTATAAAAATTCAGTAAGTAATGCACTAGATTTTCTTAATGGTAAAACTCAAAAAATTCAAAAATTACTACAAGAAAAAATGGCTTTTTTTAGCCAAAATATGGAATATGAAAAGGCCGCCAATGTTCGCGACCAAATAAAAGCTCTTAATTCAATTCAATATAAGCAAAATATTAATTTATCACAAGGTCAAGATTCTGATGTCATTATCACTAAATCAATTAAAGATCGCTTGATAATTTACATATCTTTTTATCGCAAAGGTCAAAATTATGGCGCTAAGCCCTATTACTACAACAAAAAAGATGATCAAAGCGATGTTGATTTTTTGCAAAATTTTATTGGCCAATTTTATCTAATTCAAAAACCTGCGAAAAATATCATTATCAATCATAAATTAGACGATGTCAGCAATATTTCTGGATTTTTAAGCCAAATTTTAGGTCATAAAGTCAATATCTTATATCCGCAAAAAGGTGACAAGCTACAATTAGTCAAGGATCATGAAAATATTGCTTTGCAAAATCTTGAGCGAAAAATATCGCACAACCTCAAAAATAAAGAGTTGCTAATTGAGGTAAAAAAACTTTTTGATCTCAAAAAAATACCGCAAAGAATAGAAATTTATGATAATAGCCATATTTCGGGCACTAACGCTATTGGAGCCTTAGTTACATCTGGTGTTGATGGCTTTATAAAAAGCGGTTATCGCAAATTTAATATTGGTAAAATTGAAGAAATAAAAAATAAAGATGATACAGCAATGTTGCGCGAAGTTTTACTTCGGCGCTTTGACAATGAAAAGCTTAAAAAAACTAGTAAAAAATATAATGAGAAATTTAAGCTATATCCTGATTTTATAATAATTGATGGCGGACTTCCTCAGCTTAATGCGACACAAAGAGTTTTTGATGAAATTGGGATAAAAATCCCTTTTATTAGCATGTCAAAGGGTAAAAATCGTAATGCTGGCGAAGAATGGTTTCACCAAACAAATAAAGAATCTTTTACCATAGAAAAAAATAGCCCCGTAATGTATTACCTACAAAGATTAAGAGACGAAGCACACCGCTTTGCAATTATGACTCATCGCAAAAAAAGGAGTAATAGCATTTTAACTTAATAATAAATTCTTATAAATCCAAACAAGTGAATCTATTTCTAATATATCTAGAGTTACTAATAGATGACGAATATTGATCTTGACTTAAATTAAGAGAATCGTGGTTACTAGATATTTTAAAATGATTAAATATTTTTTTAATCTTAGAAGAATCAAAAAATATCTGATTTAAATATTCTTTAATTTCTAATAAATCTTTTTTATCTAAAAGTTGGGCTGACTTGATTTTTTTTAGCTTAATATCA
>DDCV01000148.1:0-1632 GCA_002335845.1 Rickettsiales bacterium UBA1997
CATCCAAAAATAAATGCAATCCTTCCTCTTATAAAAAAAGATAATTTGCACTTTATGTTGCAGAAGCTAACAGAGGTTGGGGTTTATGAATTTATTTTTTACAAACCAGATCTTGTAGACCAAAGTATCGCAAAAAAAGATTCAGAAAAAATTATCAATAAATGCAACGAAGTTATTATTAATGCTTGTAAGCAATGCGGATCAAATTTTATTCCTGCTTTATATTATTTTAGTAATTTAGAATTAGCAGTTAATTTAGTGAAAGATAATGCTGTTAAATCATATGCCTTTGATTTAAATGCTAAAGAGCACTTTAATCTAGCAGAAATCAAAACAGATGAAGATATTTGTATGATAACTGGACCAGAATCTGGATTTTCTAAAGAAGAGATTAAAATTTTAAGCAAAAAAGATATTGAAATTAGATTATTAAAAAATAATGTTCTAAGAGCAGAAACGGCTCCTATTGTTATATCATCGTTGTTGCAAAATCATTTTGGTAACATTTAAGAATGAGCAAAAAATTATTATTTATAACCGATCCTTTGAAAGGTCTAAAACAAGAAAAAGATACTTCCATTTTCATGATGGAGGAGTCTATCGCTTTGGGCTGCAAGGTTTATCAGTGCGAAATGTCTGATCTTTATATTTCTGAGGGTATGGTGCTAGCTGATTCAAGAAATATCATAGCCATAGGATCTAATAAAGTTGAAAGCATTAAAAAAGAATCCATAAAGGTTGCTGATTTTGATTTTACTTTTATGAGAAAAGATCCTCCTGTCGACAAGGATTATATAAACTCACTCCATTTGTTAGGTTTGGCTGAAACTCATGGAGCAACAGTTTTTAATAAACCAAATTCTATAAAAGAGTTCAACGAAAAGATATTTGCTATACATTTTAAAGAGTTTATTCCTCAGACCTTGGTAACTTCCAACATAAAAAAGGTAATAGAATTTCAACTCAAACATGACACCATAGTAGTTAAACCTTTAGATGGAATGGGTGGGGAATCAATCTATAAAATGGATAATTTTGAAGATGAAAATCTAGATATTTTGCTTGATATGACCGATAACGAAAATACCCAGATCATTGCACAAGAGTTTCTTGAAGATATTTATAAAGGCGACTTTAGAATTTTAATTATAAATGGAAAGCCCTTTCCAAAAACCTTAGCTCGAATTCCACAAGGTGAAAGTTTTAAAGGTAACTTGGCTGCAGGAGGAATGGGTGTTGTAAAAGATATAACCGAAGTTCAGCAAAAAACAGCTGAAAAAATAGGAAAATATTTAATTACTAAAGGAATTAACTTTGCTGGTATAGATATGATTGGTAAGTATTTAACTGAGATTAATATCACAAGTCCTACCTGCGCAAGGGAGATATTTAAACAATCAGGCAAAAACCCAATTAAAGAATATTTAGAACTTTTATGACGTCAATCTCCTTGAAGCAAAGAGTTAGCAGAAGGTCTTTAACCCTTAACAAATCCTTTATTTTATCTCTAACTTTCCATGTCTTTTTGATATTTGGAATAACATTTACAACTTTTTATAAAATACCCTTGTTACAAGATTCCCCAATTATTAATGTAAAGTTGGCAAACTCTTCGCAAGATATAATTGGCAA
>DDCV01000148.1:1725-4013 GCA_002335845.1 Rickettsiales bacterium UBA1997
ATGTATTTAAATCTTTGGCAAAGAAATATTGAGACGATAGGAGATAAAATTATAGGACAAGAGGGTGCCATCTATAACAAAAGCAAGGTGCAGGTTATGGCAACAATAGATTCATTTGGGAATTTAATAAAATCAGAGATTCTTATATCATCAGGAAATCAATCTGTTGACGAATTAGCTCTTAATATTTTAAATGAAGCCGCTCCTTTTGCTCCCTTCGATGCAAAAATGATTAATGAATATAGTGTTTTAGAAATAGTTAGAGATTGGAACTTTTCAACAGAATAATGCAAATAGTATCTTTTGATTTTGGAACAAAAAAAATAGGCATTGCTGTTGGACAAACAGAAACAAAAACGTCATCCCCACTAGAAATAATTTTTAATAAAAATAATGCAGTGAATTGGGTAAAAATTTCTTCTATTATTAATGAATGGAAGCCAGATTTACTTCTGGTTGGTAAACCTCTTAATATGGATGGCACTGATAGTGATATCATGGAAAAAGTAGATATCTTTTTTAAGAAATTAGGAAAGGTAACAAAGGTTCCATGTGAATATGTTGATGAGAGGCTAACTAGTTTTGAGGCAAGACAAAACCTTGCAGATATTAAGACCGATCTCATTGATGCACATGCAGCTAAGATTTTAATAGATCACTGGTTTAATAAATAATTATGTCCATACCCTCAAGCTTTATTGATCGACTGATAACTTCTGTCAATATAGTAGATATTATAGGAAGAAGGCTTCAACTAGAAAGAAGAGGCGGAGCTTATTGGGCAAAGTGTCCATTTCATGGCTCTGGAGAGGAAAGAACTGGGTCTTTCAAGATCTATGAGGATACAGGCACCTACCATTGTTTTGGTTGCAAGGAGTCTGGTAACGCAATTCACTTTTTGAGAAAACATGACGGCCTTGATTTCATGGAGGCTATTGAATTGCTTGCATCTTATGTGGGAATGGAAGTTCCTCAGCAAGAAAAGCCAGTAGATGTGTCCGATGCTCTAAATATTAACTCTCGAGCCGTAGAGATTTTCATAGAACAACTAAAGTCGCCTTTAGGAAAAGCGACTATTGAATATTTAAAAGCAAGAGGTATTAGCGGTGAGACTGCTAAATTTTTTGAACTAGGATATTCCGTAGAAAGAAACCCATCTCTTCATTCAATACTTTCTCCAAAGTATGAAAAATCCGACCTTGAGGATTCCGGGTTATTTGGATCAAATGACAATGGAGAAATGTATGATCGTTTCAGAGACAGGCTTATGTTTCCAATTAGAAATATTAAAGGTGAGCATATAGCCTTTGGTGGAAGGCTTCTGCAAGATAAAAAAGACCAAGCTAAATACTTGAACTCACCAGAGACTAAAACATATAAGAAGAAATATGAATTATATGGGCTTTATGAGGCAAGATTGATTGAAAAAAGACCGCAATCCTTATTTTTGGTTGAAGGTTATATGGATGTTATTGGATTGCATCAGCATGGCATAAAAAATGCAGTAGCTTCTTCTGGGACAGCATTCACTCAAGAGCAACTCAGAAAAATTCTTAGTTATACCAACGTTATTTACATAGTGTTTGATGGAGATGAGGCTGGGCAAAAAGCTTCATGGAGAGCTGTAGAAAATGCTCTTCCTCTTCTTAGAGAAGATATCAGAATGAGTTTTATATTTTTAAAACCTGGAGATGACCCAGATAGCTATATCAAAGAAAATGGCAAAGATGCTTTTGTTAAACTGGCGTCTGAAGCAACATCATTTTCAGATTATTTTTTACAATCTATTAAAGACCATGATGACTTATCTTCTATTGAAGGAAGGTCTATGGTTGCTCAGTTTGCAAAACCCTTAGTAAACAAAATAGCCAATCCAACACTTAAAGAAGCATATACGAGTGAGATAAGTAATATATGCGATTTAGATTTTAGTAAGCTGCTATCTGGAGAGGACAGATATCAACCCAATAAATCTTTACAAAAAGAAGAGGTAAAAAAGACCCCCAATTCGGTTATAAGAAAATCTGTACTTGGAGTCTTTACAGCTCTTATCCAGCACCCCAAGTTAGCTAAAGACAGAGTATTTGATTTGATAAGAAAAGATTCTAGATTTTTATTTTTAAACGATGTGAGAAATTTCTATAAAGATAATCCAGAAGCAGTTCCATCCATACTATTTGAAAAAATAGAAAATGAAAAAATAAAGAACTTATTTGGCGAAGCTCTAGTATCAGAAATTAAGCTTTCAGTTGATGATGCAAAATCAATGATTGAGGATTGTATTAGCC
>DDCV01000055.1 GCA_002335845.1 Rickettsiales bacterium UBA1997
TTATTGACGGATCTGGGTTTATGCAATAAATCGCGGTGTATAGGGATATACATAAGATTTATTGCTTAAATTTTAGACCAAAAATAAGAAGGTTAAATTTAGCATTAAAGAGGGGAATTAGTATAATAATATCATTAAAGGCTGGAATTGGTATAATTTAGGCATATTTCTTTCTGTATCTAGCAGCAAAAAACTTTATCAATACACTGCATATTGCTGTTAGCGGCACCGCTATCAAAACTCCAAACAACCCAAATATAAAGCCAAAGAAAAATAGGCCAAATATTATCCAAGCTGGGTGAGTTCCTATTTTATCACCTATGAGTTTTGGAGCAATAAAATTACCCTCAACAAATTGCCCAAAAGCAAAAATACCCAAAATTGTTAAAATATTAGGCACATCAAGGCCCCACTGAAAAAGAGCAACTATTATTCCTATAACAACACCTATGAGCATTCCAATATAAGGTATAAAAGAAAATATTCCTGTTAAAAAGCCTATAAGAAAGCCAAAATTAAGCCCGCTATAATTTAGCATTATAGCATAAAGAAGCCCTAGAATTAGACATACATTAAGCTGACCCCTGATGTACTGCGATAATGTCTTGTCTATATCGATAACAACTTTTTTGATTGTTTTAGCTGACTTCTTTGGAAGATGCCTAGATACATTATTAACTATCAAATCCCAGTCTTTAAGAAAATAGAAAACCAAAATTGGTGATATAAAAACTAGCGATATAATGTTAATTAAAGAAGCTGATGACAGCAAGGCTTTGCCAAAAACATTTTTTGATAAATCGAAAGCTGATGTAATATTTTTTTCATGAAAAAATTCATTAAAACTTCCATTAACTTCAACCCCAGAATCCTTAAGTCTACTTATAATATCGGGATATATATCATAATATATAATTTTTATATATGAGGGCATGGTGTTGATAAAGGCGACAAGCTGAGCATATATGATCGGCACTATATAGGAATATAGCAAAATGTTAAATGTAATAAATAATGTCAGTATCAATAATGTTGAAAGGCTGCGACAAACATTGTGTTTTTTATGCAAATAATCAACCGGAGGGTTTAAAAAATACGCCAGAATCAGAGAGGCAACAAAGGGCGTTAAAATTGATTTTATCGAGTAAATAACTATGAAAAAAAACGCCGATAAAATAAAAGAAATTACTAATTTGTCTCTAGTTTGCATTGTTTTTATTAATTTATGTAAAAAAGCCTTAATATGTGCATAATACAGATTTGATCTTTGATCAATTCATGGTTATGGCACTATAATAGTTATATGATTTTTTATTAACTATTAGACCAATTGACAGAAAATCACTTTCCATTGCTACTTGAGGCTTCTCATAAAATGCCGCCACTATTGCGAAGTCTCGCGCGATCATCTTCACCTCCAAGCCTCCTAAAAAGTCAGCGGCCTCAAGTTTGTTTTTTATCATCAACCAATGCCCCAAGCTAGTAATTGGAATGCCGATATATTTTTTACCATCGTCAGAAAAATCTAATTTATTATCTTGCTTCAAAAGATATTCTATTGTCTTTCTAGCTACCACATCAAGCAAGTCTTTTTCATCCAAAGCGTTAGTATTAATAAAATTTAATCTAAACCTTCTGCGATGAATATTTTGCAAGTAAGTTATATCAACATAGGCCTCATAACTATCTTTATCATAAGAATATACCAGAGTATATGTCGAACTTACATCATGCTTATCGGCAATTTCAGCGATATCTTGAAATTTAGGCTCAAAAAATATCACCTCGTCAATTGCAGCCAGATTATCAATTGATGGCTCTGGTGCTTTAAATATTTGGCCAGCCCCATTCCTAATATTATTCTCAATAGCCGTTTTCCAATTATTTTTCTCACCCCAAAAATAGACATGATTGCCAATTTTTTTTGCCGGCAATATTAACTGATTTTCAACTTTTTTATCAATTTTGTGACTTTTTAAATTTTTTTGAGATATAATATGCTCAAAAAACTCTTCATCAAAAATAATATTAAGAGATGCAAAATATTCATTTCCCGCAATTCTTTCGCCATCCACCTGTTGTGAACGAATTATTTGTGATATTTCCTGATCGTCGAATAATGTATGAGCGTCAGTTTTGATGCCTAAATTTCTTAGTAATATTTTGAAAGCTCGTCTTCTAGCATCAGCAATGGCAACATTTCTTGCTTCAAACGGGTTTTGAGCGGTGGCGCTAGCAACAACGCTTTCTACTTTATAATTAGGATCTTGAGCAAAAGCATTTGCCGATAATAAAAAGAGGCAGAAAAAAAGAAAT
Organism: Rickettsiales bacterium UBA1997; assembly: GCA_002335845.1. Next base: position 2,317 of record DDCV01000055.1, read on the forward strand.
GAAAAACAAGCAAAAATACAACCAATCTTTTGATTAATTCTTAAAGTCATCTTTTGATAAGTCTAAACTATTATTGTAAATCAAATTTATAAATATAAAAATATTTTCTTAAAACTTAATTTGTTGAATTACAAGTAACAATAAAAATGTCAAAAAATGAATCTCTAAGCTATAAATCTGCTGGAGTCGATATAGATGCTGGCAATAAGCTAGTTGACCTGATTAAGCCTTTAGCAAAAGCAACTGCTAGAATTGGCGCTAACTCAGATTTAGGTGGCTTTGGCTCTTTGTTTGATCTCAAGAAGTGTAACTTTAAGGATCCCATCTTAGTTTCTGCAACTGACGGCGTGGGAACTAAACTTAAAATCGCTATTGAAGCTCAAAATCATGATACAATTGGCATTGATTTAGTTGCCATGTCCGTTAATGACCTAGTAGTGCAAGGTGCAGAGCCCTTATTTTTTCTTGATTATTTTTCCTGCTCTAAACTTGACCCAAATCACGCACAAAATATCATTAAAGGAATAGCTCAAGGTTGTAAATTAGCTGGTTGCGCTTTGGTTGGAGGTGAAACAGCAGAAATGCCTGGGATCTATGATAATAATGATTATGATTTAGCTGGCTTTGCAGTTGGCGCAGTTGAAAGAGGTGAAATTCTACCAAAATCCACTAAATCTAGCGATATTTTAATTGGACTTAAATCAAGCGGAGTGCATTCTAATGGATTTTCTTTAGTCAGACATATTTTGGATAAAAAAAATATTTCCTTAAATAGCCCCTTTGAGAATAAAACTCTAGCTGACGCACTGCTTATTCCAACAAAAATTTATGTTAAATCCTGCTTAAATGCTGCTAAAACCAATAAAATTAAGGCTTTTTCTCACATTACTGGCGGTGGAATTTATGAAAATTTACAACGCGTAATTAGCGCCAATCTAACTCCTCACATTGATTTTGATAGCTTTGACAGACCTGAAATATTTAAATTTTTGCAATCCCAAGGTAAAATATCTGAAGCTGAGATGATTCGCACATTTAATTGCGGCATAGGAATGGTGGCTATTATTGATAAAAATGATGCCGACGAAATATTAGAAAACCTTACAGCTTCCGGCGAAGAAGCTATGATTATTGGTAACTTAAGTTAATCTATGCAAGAAATAAAAAAATCAGTTCATCTACAAGATTTTCCAGATGTTTCCTTTATAAAGCCCAATGATAAGTTGGAGCAAAATATGGATTTAGTGCGCGATATATGTTCCACCGCTCTAGCAATCCGTGATAATAAAAATCTGCGCGTTAGATTGCCTCTAAAATCATTAACAATAATTGGTAAAGATTCTGATAATATTCTGCCCTTCAGTGAAATAATAGCCGATGAAGTAAATGTTAAAAATATCAAAATTGATGATGATATAGCAAAATTTGCAGAATTTAAATTACAGATAAATTTTAAAAAAATTGGTGCCAAATATAGCCAAAAAATGAAAGATATTTTACAAGCTATGAAAAATGGTGATTGGCAAAAAAATCAAGATGATGAAATTAAAATAGCTGGAATAACCTTAAAAAAAGATGAATTTGAGCTAAAATTACTACCCAAAAACAATGATGAAGAAAAATTTGCCATCGCACCGCTTCCAAACAATAAATATCTAATATCGCTAGATATCAATATTACTCAAGACTTAGAATATGAAGGAGTTGCCCGTGATATTATAAGGCTTGTGCAACAAAATCGTAAAGAAGCTGATCTCAATATTTCTGATAAAATAGAATTAAACATACAAACTAACGATCACAGGATATCTGATGTTGTTGAGCAATTTAGCGACTATATTGCTAAGCAAGTTTTGGCCAACAAAGTTAGCTCTACTACCCAAGATTTAACCGATGAGTTTATTTTTGAAAATGAAATTGATGAAAAAGCCGTTTCAATCGGAATTAAAATCATTGAGTAGCGCAAAGCAAAATATATTTATCACAAATCTAATCCTTAATGGCAAAATATTTAGATTTGATGAAGATTTTTTTGAGCAAAACTAATATTACCGATTGATTTCTTAAGTAAATTAAATGAAAAAATTTGATCAATTTTAGATTATGATATTTTAATTTTTTATGAAAAAACTACTCACCTTAACAACATTAATTTTTTTAACATTTACTCAAGCTATGGCACAAAATACTGATTTAGAAAATACTCTTTATATTGATCTTGAATATGGTCGCGTTGAAATCCAAATGTTTCCTGACATCACTCCAAAACATGTTGAGAGAATCAAAACTCTAGCTCGTCAAAAATTTTATGATGGCATTGTATTTCATCGTGTAATAGCTGGCTTTATGGCGCAAACTGGAGATCCAACTGGCACTGGTCGCGGCGGCAGTGAATTGCCAGACTTACCTGCTGAATTTAATGCTGAGCCACACACTAGAGGCGCTTTATCAATGGCTAGAGCACAAAGTCCAAATAGTGCCAACAGTCAATTCTTTATTGTTACTGATGATTCAACTTTCCTAGACAATCAATACACACTTTGGGGTCGAGTTACCAAGGGAATGGAATTTGTTGATAAAATTAAAAAAGGCGATGGACAAAATGGTTCTGTTAACAATCCCGATAAAATGATTTCGGTTAGAGTAGCATCAGACTTAAAATAAATTTAAATGCAGCAGAAATTATCCTTTGATCATTTGTTAAGTTCCAACCAAATATCAAAGGATGATATTTCTATTATTTTTGATTTATCTCAAAAATATCATAATGAATTTGGGCAAAGTAAAGCTCAGAAAGACAGAAAATCTCTTCATGATTGTCAAGATTATATCTTGGCTACCTTATTTTTTGAACCAAGCACACGCACTAGATTTTCATTTGAATCTGCGATGCAGAAGCTTAATGGCAAAATTATCTCACTTGAGCAAGGGTTATTTTCATCAATCAAAAAGGGTGAATCTTTAGAGGATATGGGTCGAGTTTTTAGTAAATATTCTGATCTAGTAGTAATTAGGCATCCCGAAATGGACAGCGCCAAAAAATTCTCAAAATATTCATCAATTCCAGTAATTAATGGCGGCGATGGCGCCAATGAGCATCCAACTCAATCTCTAACAGATTTATACACCATTAAACAAACGAAAAATAGATTGGATAATTTAGTAATTGGTATTGTTGGCGATTTAAAATATAGCCGCACCGCCTATTCATTAATCAAGCTGCTATCGCTTTATCCCAATAATGAATTTATTCTAATTTCGCAAGAAATTGCCCGGCTCAAAGATTCTCACAAAGAAAAGCTGTTAAATAATAATATTAATTTAAGGGAAACTATTAATATTGAAGATGAAATTGCTAATCTTGATGTCTTGTATGTAGTGCGCACCCAAAAAGAAAGATTTGCTAGTGAGGATGAATATAAAAAAGTTAATGGCAAATATCTCATTAATAATAATCTACTAAAAAAAGCCAAAAAAGATCTTACAATCATGCATCCACTGCCTCGACTTGATGAGATTGATACAGAGATTGATAGCGACCAAAGATCTAAATATTTCTTTCAAGCTGAAATGGCAGTTTTTGTAAGAATGGCCTTGATAAATTTAATGAAGGATCATAAAGTCGAATTTTAATAAATGACTTTATTAAAAAATTTTCTTTCTTGCAAAATTCCTATGAAGCTTACTGCTGATGATGATTTAAACTCCGTTTTATGTTTAGCTGACGGTAATTTCTTTTTTGGAAAATCTATTGGTATTTTAGGTGAAGCAATTGGCGAAATATGCTTTAACACCTCAATTACCGGCTATCAAGAAATCTTAACCGACCCCTCTTATAAAGGACAGCTTATAAATTTTACCTTCCCTCATATTGGCAATATTGGATGCAATAAAGATGACGCAGAGTCTAATGCGCCTCAATGTCATGGCTTAATAATTCGCGAAGATATAACTCTATCATCAAATTACCGTAGCGAGATCGACCTAAATGACTGGTTAAAAAAGCACAGCCTAGCTGGAATTTGCAATATTGACACTAGAAGGCTGACCAAACATATCAGAATTAATGGCGCACAAACTGGCATAATTTATAACGCCAAAAAAGGGCAAGAAATCGACACCGATATCCTTATTAACAAAATAAAAGATCTGCCAACTCTAAAAGGTAAAGATCTAGCAAGCCAAGCAACTACATCGAAACAATATATCTTCAAAGAGTCAAAATCATCAGCAAATCATATCGCTGTTATTGATTATGGAATAAAGCAAAACATATTAAATTGCCTAAGTGATTTTGATATCAATATTTCAGTAGTTCCTGCCAATATAAGCTTTGATGAGCTAAAATCTATTAATCCTGATGGCGTTTTATTGTCCAATGGTCCGGGAGATCCAATGGCAACATCTATAATTGCACTGCCTCTGATTCAAGAATTATTAATCAATAAAATTCCTACTTTTGGCATCTGCCTAGGGCATCAGCTTTTATCCTTAGCCTGTAATTTACGCACGATAAAAATGCATCAAGGTCATCGTGGTGCCAATCATCCAGTCAAAAATTATGGGCGTGATATTGTTGAAATTACCAGTCAAAATCATGGCTTTTGCGTTGAAGACAAAAACATCCCAAACAATATTGAGATTACCCATAGATCACTTTTTGATAATACGATTCAAGGCATAAAAATTAAAGATGGTCCAGCTTTTTCTGTGCAATATCATCCTGAAAGCTCACCTGGGCCTCATGATAGTCGCTATTTATTCGCTGAATTTATTCAATTAATCAAAGAGTCAAAGTGCCAAAAATAACTGATATAAAATCAATTTTAATTATCGGCGCTGGTCCAATTGTTATTGGCCAAGCTTGCGAATTTGATTATTCTGGAACGCAAGCCTGCAAGGCTTTGATGAGTGAAGGCTATAGAATTATCTTAGTTAATTCTAATCCAGCCACGATAATGACTGACAAGAGCACGGCCGATCGCACTTATATCGAGCCAATAAATTGGCAATCAGTTGCAAAAATCATAGAGAAAGAAAGGCCAGATGCTATTTTGCCAACTGTCGGCGGGCAAACTGCGCTTAATTGCGCTTTGGATTTACAAAGACAAGGTATTCTTAAAAAATTTGGCGTAAAAATGATTGGCGCTGATTCCGACGCTATTAATAAAGCCGAAGATCGCCAGCTTTTCAATAAAGCTATGGCAAAAATTGGCCTTGAGGTGCCAAAAAATGCCGTGGTTAAGTCGCACCAAGAGGCTCAAAAAATTCTTCAAGAAATTGGCTTACCAGCAATTATTAGGCCATCTTTTACTATGGGCGGTGCTGGCGGAGGAATTGCTAATACCAAAGAAGAGTTTGAAGAAATAGTTAATTATGGCCTAACAATTTCACCAGTTAATGAGGTGCAAATTGATGAATCAATAATTGGCTGGAAAGAATATGAGATGGAGGTTGTACGCGATAAAAAAGACAACACCATCATAGTTTGTTCTATAGAAAATATTGATCCAATGGGTGTTCACACTGGCGATAGCATAACTGTTGCACCAGCACTTACACTCAGCGACAAGGAATATCAAATTATGCGCAACGCTTCCATTGCGGTACTGCGTGAAATTGGCGTTGAAACAGGGGGTTCAAATGTTCAATTTGCTGTAAATCCTAAAGATGGACGCTTAGTAGTAATCGAAATGAATCCAAGAGTTTCAAGATCTTCAGCTCTTGCATCGAAGGCAACGGGATTTCCTATTGCTAAAGTGGCAGCACTTTTAGCTGTTGGCTATACTTTAGATGAAATAAAGAATGATATTACCAAGGTAACGCCAGCATCTTTTGAGCCTACAATAGATTATGTTGTTACAAAAATTCCACGTTTCACTTTTGAAAAATTCAACGATTCAAATCAAATCCTTTCCAGCACCATGCGTTCAGTCGGTGAGGCTATGGCTATTGGTCGCAATTTTGCTGAATCAATACAAAAAGGCTTGGCTTCAATGGAAATTGGCTTGAGTGGTTTTGATGAAATAGCAATTGACGGCATTAAAGACGGGTTAAATCTTAAGGAAAAACAAGAAATTATCAAAAAAAGTTTGGACTGCCTATCTCCAACTCGCATCTTAAAAATTGCTCAAGCATTACGCTGCCAAATTTCAATTAAAGAAATTTGTCAAATCACAAAATATGATCCCTGGTTTATAAGGGAAATAAAAAAAATCATAGATTGTGAAGAAGTAATCAAAAAAGAAGGCTTGCCACAAACAAAAATTGGCTTCTTAAATATTAAAAAACTTGGTTTTTGTGATGAAAGACTAGCAAAGCTCGCGGGTAAAAAAACAGAAGAAATTTATGATATAAGGCAAAAACTTGATGTAAAACCAGTTTTCAAAAGAGTTGATACTTGTTCGGCTGAGTTTAAGTCATTTACCAATTATATGTATTCGACTTATGAAGGAGACGGAATCACAAAGGCTGAATGCGAAGCCGAAATTTCCAATAAAGAAAAAATTATTATTCTAGGTGGCGGACCTAATCGCATTGGCCAAGGTATTGAGTTTGATTATGCCTGTGTTCACGCTGCTTTTTCACTAAAAGAAGCTGGCTTTGAAACTATAATGATTAACTGCAACCCCGAAACAGTCTCCACTGATTACGATACTTCAGACCGCCTCTATTTTGAACCAATGACAGCAGAGCATGTCATAAATATCGCTCAAAAAGAACAAGAAAATGGCAAGTTAAAAGGTGTAATTGTACAATTTGGCGGTCAAACAGCGCTTAAACTAGCCAAGCATCTTGATAAGGCCAAAATTCCAATTATTGGCACCTCCTTTGACAAAATTGACCTTGCGGAAGATCGTGAAAGATTTCAAAAATTGCTACAAAATATCGGCTTAGCTCAGCCGCAAAATTCAATCTGCTTTAACCTTGATGATGTTGAAGGACTTATTGATAAAATTGGCTATCCAGTTGTTTTGCGTCCAAGCAATGTTTTGGGTGGTCGCGCTATGGAAATTATTTATGATATTAATTCATTAAATAAATATATAGAAATTAACGGCAAGCTAATCTTAGACGGACCAATTTTAGTTGATAAATTTTTAGATAACGCCATTGAAATTGATGTTGATGCTTTATGCGATGGTGTGGATGTAGAAATTGTTGGAATTATGGAGCATATTGAAGAGGCTGGAATTCATTCTGGGGATTCAGCCTGTTCCCTACCTCCATATTCTTTAACAAAAAATCAAATTGAAGAAGTCAAGACAGCCACCATTAAATTGGCAAAAAATATTGGTGTCATAGGCTTGATGAATGTGCAATATGCTTTCAAAAATAACAATCTTTATGTCATTGAAGTCAATCCACGAGCTTCAAGAACGGTGCCTTTTGTTGCTAAAGCCACAGGAATTGATGTTGCTAAAATTGCCTCTTTAATTATGGCTGGTAAAAAAATCAAAGATTTCGATTTTGGCGCCAAAAACTATAGCAATGAATATTACTCGGTCAAAGAAGTTGTTTTTCCTTTCGCACGTTTTGCTAATACAGATATTTTACTTAGCCCTGAAATGAAATCTACTGGCGAAGTTATGGGCATTGACAAGGATTTTGACATAGCTTTTATTAAGGCTCAAATAGCTGCTAATAATAGAGTTTCATTTCAAAAAGACGAAATGGCAGCCTTAATATCGGTGAAAAAAGAAGATAAAAATCAAAATCTTATTAAAATTACTAAGCGCTTGCAAGAAATAGGCTGCAAAATTTATGCAACTGCAGGCACGACACAATATCTGCAAAATAACAATATAAACGATATCCAAACCGTCACAAAAGAAGATGAAAAAGGCTATAATGTTATAAATCTGGTAAAAGACAAAAAGGTTAATTTGGTAATTAACACTACATCTGACGCGGCATCAATTGCTAAAAGCTTTAATATGCGTCGTGAAATTTTGATGAATCAAATTTTCTACATCACCACCATCAGAGCCGCCAATTGCGCTGTTAATTCACTAGAAAAAATGCAAAAAATTAATGGTGATTTTGCGGTTGTTTGCATTCAAGATCTTGTATAATACCAATTCCAGCTTGTAATGATAAAATGGGTTTTAGCTATAGCATTAATTGCTAGCAATATTGTAATTCATAATTCTCTTGCTCGCCCCGTCTCCTATTCTGGAGGCTCAACTATTATGCAAAATAATGGTGCCATAAAAAATTCAGTTCATTTGCATTATTCACCCTCTTTTAAATATTCTATTGGCTATAAGGGCGAATATCATCGGCGCAATCAAATAGCTATTAATGCTTTGCAGATGAACAATCTAGTAAAAAGATGGAATTTACCAGCAGCTCAAGGCAATATATATCTTAAAAGCGGCGTTGGAAATGCTAAAAAAAGCGGAATAAATGATGTTGCGGGATTTCTAGGTATTGCTGGAGATTTTGAGACCAGAAAATATTTCATTTCTTATGAAAATCTATATTATAATTCAAGTGGCAATATTATAAATGAATTTCAGCAAAATATTAGGGTTGGAATCGCGCCTTATGTCGCTAATTATGGTAAATTACACACATGGGCCATGTTGCAGGTTCAACATCAGCCAAAATTTTCAGGTGATAAGATTATTATCACGCCTTTGGTAAGATTTTTTAAAGGAGCTAATTTATTAGAAGCTGGCATTAGCTCTAATAAAAGAATTTTATTTAATTTTATTAAGAGATTTTAAGAGATTTAATCAATTTAAACGATTAATAATCGTTTGAATCATTAAATCGGCGTTTAATACCATTTTCAATTTATAATTGA
>DDCV01000079.1 GCA_002335845.1 Rickettsiales bacterium UBA1997
CAATAAAAAGCTAATTTAGGCTGCTATAGTCATGTTTCATAAGTACTGGTAAAAAAATTCTAGTGCACCTAAATGGTGCATGAATATTTTTTACCAGTGCTTATGGAATATGAGATGGCAGAATAAATTAGCTTTTTATTGACGGATCTGGGTTAAACATACCATTAAAGGCTGGAATTGGTATAATCTGATTGGTTATTGAGTTTTTAAATGGGTTAATATAGTAACTTCCCTTAGTTCTGCTCTATTATTTGAGGAGTTTTTAATGCTAATTGTAGTGTGATTCTTCGGCAAAAATTCTTCGGCTATCTCTGGCCATTCAATAAGGCAAATTCCTTCTTGTAGCGCTTCAAAAAAGCCAATATTTTCCAGCTCATCTGCTGATTTTAGGCGATAAAGATCAAAATGAAATATTGCACCTTTTTTGCTATCATAAGAATAAACTAAATTGAAAGTTGGGCTAGGTACATTTTGCTTTGTTATTGATAAGGCATTGATAAAATGACGCGCCAAAAAGCTTTTTCCCACACCCAAACTGCCCTTTAGAGCAAAAATATCACCTTTTTGACAATTTTTTGCCAAATCTTGGGCAAATTTTGCCATTTCATCTTCGGACTTAATAGTAATAGAGGTCATTTCTTAAAAATTAAAATAGTTGCGCAATGTCATAAAAAATGTCATAATTGCTAATATTAACCCCCGCACTAATTAGTTGGTGCAGGGTTTAATAATACCAAAATCCACCTTTAATACTACATTTAATCAAATTAGTTTTGAGGATAAAATTTAAGCAATAAATCGCGGTGTATAGTGATATACATAAGATTTATTGCTTAAATTTTAGACCAAAAATAAGAAGTTTAAATGTAGTATTAAAGGTGGATTTTGGTATAAGATAGCTGTAACAATTTAATTCCATAAATTTGCCAACAAAAAATCAAATAGCAAAATTTACTTTATTTATTTTGGGTGGCTCTGGATGGCAAAATCCGGTCAATAGCCTATCAATAAATAGAAGGTCTGGCTATGCATTGGCCACGGCATCAGCCCTTTCTGGGCTAGGTGCAACATATTTAAATTACCAGATTAGCGGGCTTGATAACGCAACGCATTCCAAATCACCAAGACCAGCAATAATTTCAGATCAAAGCGAGGCGGCTTGTTACAATATCAATCCAAAAGATGGCGTAATAAGGCCAGAATTGCACTCTGCCGCCATTCATGGCGATGTTGATAAAGTAAAATTTTTGATAGAAAAGGGCTGCAATATTAATGAAAAGTCTAAATTTGGAGCTTCACCCATCACAATAGCAGCATGGTCGGGAAATTATGAGATGGTAAAGCTGCTATTAAAAGATAGTAGAATTCTCATAGATCAACAAGATGATAATGGCTATGGTGCCATTCATTATGCCTGTCAAAATGGACGACATGATATTGTCAATTTATTATTAGATCACAAAGTCAATACGCAGATTAAGACTAATGATAATAACTCCGTGCTTAATTTGGCAGCATGGAGCAATAATTTAGAGCTAGTCCAAACCTTGCTTAAAAGAGGAGGGGATTTAGATTTAAATAGCGAAAATTCAAAGCACTTCACCCCCTTAATGTCAGCTTTTTTTAATGATAATTTAGATATTTTTTCACATCTTATCAAAGCTGGAGCCAATCCCAATCATCAAGAAAATAATAAAACACACTTAATAGACCAAGTGTTAACCTGTGAAAATAGTCCAAAATTTCTGACGCAAATCATTAAAAAAAAAGCGATAAAAGATTTGGAAATAAAGCGAACCGCAGCAGAATATGATTTTTTAAAACCAAGATTAGAAAATTTAGATCGTCCCAATCAGGAAATCCAGCTCGATATTGGCTGCCAGCCTTTGCAAGTTGTGTCGTTAATACAAAAATATACTGAGCAAAAAAACTTTGGTGGTAAAAAAGCAGTGACAAAAGCAATGACAGAAATTGAGTCAGCGATGAAATCAGTCAAATCAGATCATGGCTTTAAAATATTTGATGCCAAAATTGCCGGTCATACGGCTTTTTTTATGATAAAATATGACAAAAATAATATTGCGCAAAAGCTTTACTATGTTGATAGCATGCTGCCAACGCATTTTTATCAAGAGGCGGATCGTGATAAGTTTGGGGTATTGCATTGGGAGTTAGATCAAGAAAAAATAAAGGAAAGTGGCTTAGATTCTACAAGCTTTTTATTGCAAGAAGTTATTCAAAAGACATTTAATACTCCCGCAACTTCTCAAAACATAAAAGACACGGTGCAGCTAATCTCAAAAATATCTAAGACTCAACCCTTAGGCGCCATTGAATCAAGAGGGCAGGCTGGTGAAAATTGCACCATGGAAGCCATCAATATCTTAAAACAGTTAATGCTAAAAGAGCTTAATCCTCAGCTAGATCAAGTTAATATCAAAAAAATAAACCAGAATCACATAGGAGCTTTACTAGAATCTTTAGAAAAATATAAACATTCGCAAGCAAAAGGGAGTGGGGGATTTGTCAGATAAAAATCTTTTTAAGATAAAATTTAATAAATATTAACCTACTTTTAAATGGTATTAAACCCTCATCGGCAAGACTATCATTTCCATATCTTTGATATGCATTTTGCGCTGCATAGTGTATGGAACATGATTAAATAGAATCTGAGTCAAGAAACTTTCATCATTAAAAATGAATTTAGTATCAAAGAAAACTACTTTCTCATATTCCTTAGAGATGCGGTCAGTTAATTCGGTTAATTTCTCGACTACGTCAGTGCTGTATCCAACATAGGCTTTATTGAAAATTTTCTTTTTTGTACAGTAATTTTTATATTTTCTTAGCATATTTTTAGTTTTGCGCCTCATATCTCGCCATCTTTTTTCTTCGCTAAAAATATTAGAATCAAGCTCGCCAACTGTTACAAAAATAATATTCTTAAAAATTCCAGGGAATAGTTTTTCAATATCAAGAAGACAATTCACGCCACCTCCGAAATTTTGATCAACAATAATAGCCGCCGTTGGCGCTGATTTATTGGATTTAATTTTACTAAATATTGGCTCTTCCGTTAGATTGTTATCCTTATAAAATTTTTGCTCCTTTTCTTGGACGCGCTTTTTAAAGGTTTTGTATTTGTCCTTAATTTTAAGGCCGCAAATAACAAAAAATGATGTAATTAATAATGTTACCCAGCCACCTTCATAGAATTTTTCAAAAATTGTTACTATCAGAATGCTAAAGCAAACAACAAAACCTACTGCTGAAGTGATTAATTTTCGTAACCACTTAGGTCGACGATGACGATGCCTCGCCCAATAAATCATTAATCCCAAAAGCGACATAGAAAATGTAATAAATACATTTATTGAATATAGCACTACTAACATATGAACTTCTCCACCAGTAATAATGAGAGTTATGATTGCCGCAATTGCCATAAATAATATGCCATTTTTTACAACTAAACGACTTGATAATGAGGTAAATGATTTGGGTAGCCATTCATCGTGAGCCATATTAGCAATAACATTTGGCCCCGCCAAGAAACCCGCATTAGCTGCAACAAATAGCAATCCAGCAGAAAAAATTAGCACCACTGGCACTAGATATTTACTGATCTCAATTCCTTGAAAACTCCAATTCTCAGTTAATGCATAAAATGCTGTGGCATTTAAGGTTTGTCCTTCAATTTTTTGTATGTCCCATAATAGGTAAACCAGAATTATACCTGCCGCCATAAAAGCAAGTGAAACAGCGACTAAAAGCATAGTGGTTTTGGCAGTTTTTACTCTTGGCTCACTTAATGTATTAACATTGTTTGACACAGCTTCAAGGCCAGTGTAAGTACCGCCACCCATTGAAAAAGCTTTAAGGAACACTGATAACACAAAAAGCCAACCCATTGAACTTTGCATTTCATTTGCTTCTTGAGCTGCCTGAGGTATGAGGCTGGATAGGCCATAATGATGAGAGGCTATGCCATAAATTATTAATGAAACATGAGTTATCATAAAGCCCAGAAATATTGGCAATAAGAATTTGATTGACTCCTTCATGCCTCGCAAATTTAAAAAT
>DDCV01000001.1 GCA_002335845.1 Rickettsiales bacterium UBA1997
CGCCGCATGATGAAATAATCAAGAGCGCGGGAAGAATAAGATATAGTTTAGATGTGTTCAGCATGTCGTTCCTCAAATAATTTAAGAGATTGTAATAAAACAATTAGCATTAATTTAAAAATAACGTGTAAATAAAATGTATTGCTGTGCAAATTATCGCACTTTTTTTTAAAATATAAAAGAAACTTTAGTTAATTGCATTGTTCAAAAATTATATTTAATTTCAAAGCCGATACTGCCAAAGTTTTGAGTAAAATAGTTCTCAGTTCTCTGATTTACAGCAATTGGCTCAAAGCCTAAAAGATTATTTTGGAAAAAATTGCCATAAATAGCAAAATCAAGAGCATCGTATTTAAATTTTATGCCAGAAGTAAGTTTGAAGTTTGAGTTTGGTAGACTGGTTGCGGACTCATAATCTCCGTGATCTATGTAAAGAGCAGATATCTCATAAAAAAAACTAAAAGGATCATAGGCTAATTTGAACTCTTTTTTTATTGTCATGTTGATTTGATTTGTTGTCCAAGATGTTCTTTGGGGAAGGCTTTTTAACGTAGTTTCAATTGCGCTTCCAAGCGATGACCCACCTACATTTAAATTTAATATAAAGCTAGAAGTTATTCCCTCTAAGGGTGTTATCCAAAAATATTGATTCTTGGTTTGCTCTAAGCCTAGGCCAATCTCGTCAGCCAAAGAGGTATCAAGTGCAAAATTATAAGTTAATGCCATTGATTCATTGCTACCATCTATAAGTAAAATTGAGCCATTTAAATCAGAGTATTGCGGATTAGAGTTTGAGATTATTAAATCAGAAGAGTCACATGTGCCAATTACCATCGATCCAAATGAGTAGCAGTCAATGAACTGCCGATCAGCTACCTGGTCTTTAATAGCCAATGAAAGAGCAGATTGAGGTGAGAGGAAATAAAAAACCTCGTATTTATTTTTTTCAGCAGATAGTGCAACTTTTTTGGGCTCACTGGCCCTCGCCACATTTAATTCAAACTCAGATCTAGCAACTAATAAACCAAATTCTCTTTTAACAAAGAAAAATTCATAATTGGTGTCAGAGCTAGTATCAAAGGAACTGGGTATTTCAGGCAAAAAACTCCAATCCTTGTTTGCCTCGCTATTATTAAATTTTAGGTACCCAGAATTTGCGGACAAAAAGCCACTAAAAAAAGATATGAAAATAAGCAATTTAAACAATTTCATTTATTTATAATACATGAATCAATATCCAAGCAAAGTTATAAACATTCTATAGCTTTGTCTTATTTAATAGCTTCATCAAGCTTGATGTATCTAAGTTACCAAAACCTAATTCGGATAATTGATTGTATTTATTTAGCACTTTTTTTGATGTGTCCAGGTTCAAATCAAGAGACTTTGAATGCTTTAGAGCAATCTTTAAGTCCTTGATCATAAGATCAACAGCAAAACCAAATTTAAAATCATCTTTAATCATAGTATGAAATCGATTATCCATTTGCCAAGATTGGGCGGCTCCACCAGATATGGCAGCCAAGACTTTATTCATATTTAAATTCGACTCTTTTCCGAGCATTATTCCCTCAGACAAGCCTTGAATGAGACTGGCGATGCATAATTGATTAACCATCTTTGTCAATTGTCCATGACCGCTAGGGCCTATGTGAGTAATTAATTTAGAGTAAGTCCCAAGCAGAGATTTTATTAATGATAGCTTTTTGTTTGGGCCCCCTAACATAACAGATAAAGTTCCATCTATAGCGCCCGCTTCGCCGCCACTAACTGGGGCATCAAAAAATGATATTTTTTTATCTAGGATTTTAGGATGCTGAGAGATTGATGAAACTAAATCTAGCGAGGTTGTTGAATGATCAATAATAAAAGAATTAGCCTTAAGTGACCTTAATAAGCCGCTTTTAAGAATTACCGAGGAAATAGAAGCATCATCTTTTAAGCATGTTAATAGTCCATCAAATTTTACAGAGCAGTCATTCAGGGCTGTGAGTTGAGTTCCAGTATATTTCTTAACCCATGTTGCCGAGACTGATGATGTTCTATTAAACACATAAATATCTAAATTGCGATCACGGGATAGATGACCAGCCATAGGAAAACCCATGGTACCAAGTCCTGCAAAGAGATATTTCGGCTTAGATTTTTGCAAGCTGTGATTCCGCAGATGATACATCAAGAGCACCGCCCTCTTCTTCGTCTATCGATTTGATCACACCATTCTCAATGGCCATGGCAAACCTCATGCATCTCTTGCCAAGCCCAAACCCTGATGCATCCATCACCAATCCGAGCGCTTCTGTCAAGTCACTGTTTCCATCTGCAATCATGTCGATGCCATTAGCATTAGAGGCTTCAGACCAGGCTTTCATAACAAAGGGATCATTCACTGATATGAAGACAACTGAATACCCTTTAGCTTCAAAGTTAGAAAGATGTTCAATATAACCTGGTAAATGTGATGCATGACAAGTGGGTGTAAACGCACCTGGCACTCCTACTAACATGACTTTTTTGTCGGCCAAATACTCTGATGAATCAACCTCTTGTAATTCACCGGCCACAACCAAGCGTAATGTTTGAACTGGAAAATTGCTGTTAACTTCTATGGTCATAATAACTCCTTAATTTTTACAAATTCTAACCTATTTTAAGCAATAGTATGTTTATTTTTGTGTTATATTGTTTTAGCATGCTAAAACAGGTAGAATCCTTTTTTATGAAATTACCAAACATTATAAATGAGCTTAAATCACCAAAAGAAGTTGAAAACTTCATAAAAGATTTATGCACTCCATCGGAGATAAAAGCAATAAATGAAAGATGGGAAGTTGCGCAATTGCTTTACAAGAAAGATAAAAGTTATAGAGAGATTGCCGCTGAATTAAAGACATCAACAGCAACTGTTACGCGAGTAGCAAGATTCCTATTTTCTGAATTAAATAATGGTTATCAAATTGCTTTAAAGAGAATGAAATGAAAGATAAAAAAATTACTATCGCAATACAGAAAAAAGGCAGGCTGTCAGCTAATAGCAAGAATTTATTAGAGAAGTCCGGCATTAATTTTCGCACGTCAGGCGAGAAACTTTTAGCTCGATCTTCAAATATGAACATAGATAT
>DDCV01000048.1 GCA_002335845.1 Rickettsiales bacterium UBA1997
GGCTAGTGCCGTTTTTAGGATGATCAACCAAAACTCTCTTGCCAATTTCTGGATCAAATATTTCATGACCTAGTATCATAGTAACTTGGTTATGGATTTCCGCTATATTGGAGTTAGTTGCTTTACTCATTCCAGATGAGTCAAGTTTGCCTTTTTTAACCTGAATTCCAAAATATAAAACATGAGTTGTAGGTAAGATAAATTTCATCCAAATATCTTTACCATATTCCAAAGCTTTGTCTCGATGTCCAGCGGAAGTTATTCTTTGAAAGCCAAGTTGGCGAAGAAGAGGTAGTAAAATTTCTTCTATTAATTCATCTTCTGATATCTTATCCATGTAAGAGGATAAAGAACTTCTGTTCTCTACTTCTATTTGAGATAATGGGCGGTGAGGACTATCGGACATCTTAGCAACTGAATTAGTTGCAACATGCCTCAAATAACATTGTTTATCTAGTGCATAAAATGCCTCATATCCCTCTCTTGCAAGTGATTTATTTAATAATGCTAAGCCACCTGGCCTTTCGTCATCCTCATTAACAGCATCTTCTTGTGCCATAAGATTTTGTATTACACGTAAAAATGCTTCAGGAGGAGTTGTTTGGTTAGGTTGCGATTCAGAAAGAATTTTCCTAAGAACATCAGCTACCCAGTGATTTCTAGTAGAGCCGTCATGGCTATGATCGGTGTCACAATCATAAAAAAACCTAGTTAAGTAACTACTGCTACGATAAGTAAAAAAACTTTTTTCAGCTTCAAAATTGCCACAAATCATATCTGCGATTTGCATAATGGTGCGTTCTTTAAATTTCATTTAATATCTTCAATTGTTGTGCCACCTCAAAAAGTAGCCGCTTAAAGGATAAAACATATTTTTTAAAAAGGTAACAAACAAAGAAAAGTTTGCAAAAATCAACTAAGTATCATTCGCACATCCACTTGAAAAAGTTCGTTACAAAATCCACAAAGCCAGTGTTTACCGATGTCCACCTTTTTTGGAAAAGGACGACCCAAGTGGAGACGGAGAGAATTTTTACCCCGATTTTAGCAAAATTTATGAATTTCTGGAGAGAGGAAAGGACGACTGAAATGAAAAATGAAACTCGCCAAGTACTGCTATTGCTGGGGTTACAAGGCTTGATGTATTTTAGAAAATTGTAGCGGAGATTGAGTTTGTAGTATGTAAACTGGCGGTGTGCAAAGTTCACTTTGCGAACTATTATCCTAATTTGCCGATGTAGATAATACAAGGGTTAAATGGCGATTTGGGTCGTCCCGAAAATTTCGAACTTTTATGCCTGTTGAAGCAAAGAACGCCTTTTGCGAACTTTTTAAAGACTCAATTCGAATCCCAATTTAACATCCAAACCCACCGCTAATTTTTAGGATTCAATTCCACCAAAATTCTACTACCCTCACTCTCAAATCTAATACCTTCATTTTCAAGCACAGCGACGACCTTCTGCATTGTCTCAATTCTTAGATTTCTAGCACCTCTTTCAAAATCACCGATGGTCGCCTTGGCAACTTCTGCCTTTTGGCTTAAATCTTCCTGACTCCAGTCCAGAAGCGCTCTGGCAGCTTTGCATTGTTTGTAATTAATTATGATATTCATGCTCTATTAACTTGATAAGTCAGTCTTTTAATATTACTATTAAGTTGTTTAGTATTAATACTAATATTATTGGCTTTGATTATTTTACCAATAATCATTTTATTTCACAATCTTAATTTTTCTTATCATGTTTAACAAAATAGATAAAAATCATGATAAAATTGAACAGGTTAAAAGTTTGGCTGGCTCAATTGCTCATGAAACAAGAAATCTTCTTGCAGGTATCAAAGGGTGCTGTGAGTTAATGAAGGATAATTTAAATCAATTAATCGAATATGTTGATCTTATTGCTGATAGCTCAACTCAAGGCTTGGCAATGATCGATATGATTTTAGCTAACATTAGAGATGGTGAAGTTGATAAAAGTAATTTTACCAATCTTTCAATTTCTGGTGTGGTTAAAAAAGCATTGAAGCAATTCTCATATCAGAACCAACAAGATCGAGATTTGGCTAGCTATAACCTGAATAAGGATTTTATTTTTAGGGGCGATGAAAATATGATGATTTTTGTTATCTATAATCTTCTTAAAAATGCTCTTCATTATCAGGTCAAAATTGAAATCAGAACTGAAGTGAGATCAAGCGGCAATTATCTATATTTTAAAGATTATGGCCCTGGCATTGAGAAGGATAAATTAGAGCTGATTTTTGAGAGCTTTTTTACCTCTGGCAAAAAAGATGGAACAGGTCTTGGCTTACCATTTTGTCGAAGAATTATGAGAGCTTTTGATGGAGAAATTATCTGCAAATCTGAGTTAGGAAAAGGAACAGAATTTGAAATGAAATTTCCAAACTAAATTTATCTTAAAACGAGTTGACTTCAACTCTCTTCCAAGCGTTCATGGAAGTAAAGGCTAGCAAGCCATTATTAACCATTTAATAGGTAAAAAATGAACGATAAAACCACTTTACAAAACCACCTTGAATCATTCAAATCTCAGATGAAAGAAGTTAACGAATCTCTCTATAAATTTGAGTCTGAATTTGAAAAAGAAAAAGCTAAAATTGAGAAGTTAAGACATTCATTCTGTTTTATCTCAAAATTAATCAATAAAGATTTAATCAAGCAAATTGACTTAAACAGTTCGTTGTTAGAGAAAATTGGCAAATTGCTTGAAGAAAGATAAGCTCTCAATTATTTTGCAATAATGATGCTGATTTCCGCTGATTCAAGATTATTTGATATAAAATCTTGAATTGCTCTTTGAGATAAGCTGTTAGCTAATTCTTCTTTTATTTCTTCATATTTAGCTATTTGAGCCTCTCTTTCTTCTTCTAATTTTATAATTACCCAATTATCAGCCAAAGGTATTGGCTTTGATATTTGTCCCTTTTTAAGAGTTTTGGTTGCCTCAATTATTTCAGGATTTAATTTATCTTTTAAAACAAACCCTAAATCACCCCCATTTTTTGCAGAGGTTTTATCTAGTGATTTTCTCTTTGCTTGCCGCGCAAATGAATTTGGGTATTTAAATATAGTTTTATATAGTGAATCAGCCTCTTGTTTAGTTTTAACTGAAATAAATCGGATTCTGATTTCTTTTTTATTTTTTAACTCACTTACAAGCTTATCATAATGGCTTTTGACATTTTCTTCCTTGGAAGTTTTTCTAGCAATGTCATCGTAAAGGTTCTGCTTTAATATTTCAGTTTCAAAAGTTTTTAAAGACTCTTTATATTCATCGGTTTTATGAAGCTTTCTTTTTTTAGCCTCTTTGTAAGCAATTTCTTTTAAAATTGCTTCCTTAATAACCAATTCCCTTTGATCAGCATTTAAATCCCTAAAAGTGAGACCCCTTAATTTATCGTTTCTTAATATAAGTTTTCCTAGCTCATTTTGAGCTTCTCTTAGCGTTATTTCCCCACCTTTATATTTAGAAACTATAGTTTTTGATGGATCTGCTGTTTTTTCATTAGACTCACTAAGTAAAATATATGAAATAGCTGAAATTAATATTAATGCTATTGCTGATATGATGATTATTTTTTTATTTTTCATTTCTTATGTCCTGTTTTTTTAAAAGCCTCCAAGATCATTCCTTGTTACTATGACTTGATTTATTGAACTAAGTTTGTTGAATTTTTTTGTACCTACGCTCAACAGCTTATTGGTTTTTGTATTATATTTTTTATTCCATTTTTCTTGGGTTATAAAGCAATCAGATCCCCTATTTTTATTACCATTGATATAGCTATATTTATGCCAATTCTTAACTGAATCTTGACTAATCGACTTTGCATAATTGCTTTCATTTCCTTCTGATATCAATCTCAAGTAAGATTCGACTCTAATAAGAGGAAACATACTTACTGCATTATTTCCAAGATTAATATAGTATGTACCAGTTTTTTTATCCAATACACCTAAAACAAAATCTCCTTTATGTTTTTGATTCGGAATTGAGTAAGCTACTAATTTCTCCTTTTCTTTTTCTATAGTCAGAATATGAATTATTTCTTCAGGAGTAGTATTAATAATCTTATTTTGATTTCTTGTCTCACTATTAGAATTACTTTTTAGAAAACTCTTATCACAATATATATCCTTTCCCAAAGGAGGAACGCATGAAGAAATAAACAAGATAGATAATGTAAGGAGTAATTTTTTCATTTTATTAATAATTTTTGTATTTGAGATCTGAATAAAAAAGATAGTAATATCAATGCAATTATACAAGGAACAAAGTGAAAATAAAATATGGAATCAAGCAAAAAAATACTTAATATAGATAATATAAATGAATTAATTATCAATTTGATATAGTGAAGCTTTGTTTTAAAAACTGATAAAAATAAAATAAATAAGATAGAAGGTAAAAACCAAGGTATAATCTCATATATCAAGGTTATTATATCGAATAACTTACTAGAAAGAGCAAGTCCGCTATAAAGTAAGCCAAGGAATATAAACAAATTGTAAAAAAACAATATTATGAGCGACTGCAATAATACATTTGATAAATAATATAATCGTTCTTTTTTTGCCAATCTACTAATCATTTCTTGTTAAATTTACTACTTACTTCCCTAGCTAAGTTATCTTGTTGCCCATTTTGATTACCAACATAATAAAAATGATTATTAATTTGAGTGCCTATTTGATTTTTTAATTGGTTAGGTATGTTTAATAGACCCTTTTCTGAATCAATATTTATATCAAAACCAATTCCATTGCTAAAGGCATCATTAGGAATATCAAACCTTTCTACATTGCCAATGTTTTTGTGAGAATTGAGTTCTTGATATAACTTTGAGTCACTAGAGATAGGGCTTCCAACCAACCCAACATTATCAACGTATATTCCTTGATTTGCCATATCTAACGCTGCATGAGCTGTCATAACAGATCCGTAAGAATATCCTACAATATTTCTCTGACCTCCATCATCATTAGATGCTTCAACTATTTTGTTAACAGGTCCATGTCTTGTTATATTGTCAGATAAAACATAAGGAATATCGCCTCCCATGTTAAGTAGGGTAGTAGTTATATTTCCTGGATGAGCACCCTGACCAATAGGAACATATTCGGGTTTTACAACGCCAGCTTTTTCAAACTTTTCTTCCCATTGTTTCATATAGATTTTTGTATCCTTCTCGAATCCAGCACCTCCAACTAGCACAGTATTGTAATCTCTATTTTGCTCAGGAACGCTTGCAGCAACATTAGCATTGTGTTGCAAAACTGGATGGTTAGCATGATTGTTGTTCCAACTTTTTTGGCTTGATCCATTACTATTTACTGAATCTCCATTTATAAAATTTGATATTTTCCATCCCAATTGAGCCGAATTATTTGCCGATTCAGCTATATTTTCATTTGAAGTTACTAGATGAGCTCTTTCTTCTGCATCTGTTCCTATTAAATTATAAGTATCAGATGCTGTATTAGCTAAGTTAATATAACCTTGTGAATTACTATCATTAAATCCAAGAACTAACTCACCATCTTTATTTACCTCGCCTTCATTAGCATAAAGTACATTTCGCTCGGATGGATCAATTCCATAAGCCATTAGAGTTGCCAATTGTTCTGGCGTTTTATTAGAAGAATCATTCAAACCTTTTCTTACATCTTCGTTACCTCCTTTTCTAAGAGATGTTGTCATTGCTTTTCTATCTTGAACAAAGCCAGTTGCAGTTTCTGAAATAGTTGTTTTACCAGTTACAGTATCAGTAATTGCTTTACCAGCATGGTACACAGTTCCAGCAGCTCCAGCAGTTGCAGTCATTATATTTTTATCAAAATTCTTGAAAGCATCTTTAACCTTGTCTGGATTTGTCAGAAGATCAACTGGAACAGATAAAGTCCCTTCAAAATCAGCATTGGTAAAATCTATATCCTTTTTAACTGTTTTATTATCAATATTCCCTGCAACATTAACAGAATTTGACGCCAATAGATTTGTTAGATTTTCTGCTTCACCTAAATTATTATCATTGCTTGCAAGTTCTACAATTCCTGTTCTTTTACCTGTGGTCTTTTTAAATATTTCAGTTGCACCGAGAGATATAGAAGCATTATTTACAGCTGGGTTATCCAATCCAACACCAAGACTTAATCCAAATGAAGAACCTTGCTGCTCATAAGTATCTTGAAGAGTTTCTAGATTTAAATCTCCTCCAACATTTAGAGCTACCTTATTAGCAGTTACATTTCCACCTTTGATGTTGGTGTCGCCAGTTGTGTTTAGGTTAAATGTTCCATTTTCTGCTAATATTTCAGAATTTGTATGAGTGTTTTGTAAAACAAAATTATCGGATTGATTAAATCCTGCTGATAGCCCTACGCCATTATTTCCTACTGAAACACTAGCAGTTGTTGTTTTAGAGCCAAAGTCTGATTGGAAGGTGCTTTCACCAGATTTAATATTAGCTTTCTTGGCAGTTATACTTACGTCACCATTATTGCTAGCAAGTAATGATCCAGTTTGATTATATTCATTACCCGCATTTATATCTATATTTTTTCCAGCAATAAATGTTGATCCTATTGAGTTTGAAGCATCTGTTTTTAGGAAGTCAGTGTGGTGGGTTGTATCCATATATCCTGCTGCATACATACCCGTTCCAAGCGATGTACTAGCCGCTTGAGCTGCATTGGCAGCTGACATCGCTAAATTAGCAGTTGCTGTTGCAACTCCTGCTGTAGCAAGAGCTATTTGGGTATAAGCTAAATCAACAGCTTTTTGACTTGCTCTACCTTGGTCTTTTAGATTTTTCATCTTGCTAAGTTTTTTCTTAGCTTTTTTTAGATTTTTAGTTGCATCAGCAAGAGCCTTAGCAGCATAACCAGTGTCAACATAAGCATTTCCAACTTTAACACCAACTTCAACCTCTAATTTTGAATTTTCTGTATTTGTTTTTTGAGTATTTTTGGCATCGCTTAGATTAAAATTCCCTCCAGTTTTAATTGTGGCATCATTATTAACAGCAATATTTGAAGCAATTATGTCAACATCGTTTGTAGAGTTAACCAATAGGTTATTACCAATGCTTACATTAGATGCTTTTTGTGTTGTGGTTTGTTCTTGATAAACTTGCTCTTCTCCTGTTCCCTTAATTCCAGCCTTAAAGCTTCCATTTTCAAATCTTGCATCAGTTTCTCCAATTTCTACTGATTTATCTTTTGTGTAAGAAGAAGAATTTTCAGCAACAGAAATAATATCAACTTTAGCCGCATTAATATTTCCATCACCTTTAACATTAACATTTGAACCTTCAATTTTTAGATTCTCGGTAGCGTTAACATTTAAATTTCCACCAACTAAAACTGTTGATGAATGCTGGGTTGTTGTAGAACTTCCTGTTTTACTTACTGTTTTGGTGATTATAGCTTCGCTTTGACCAGAATTAGAGTTGTTTCCCGTTATTCTACCTTGGGATTTGTCAATTTGCTCATTCATTTTTTCAGCAAGCTTATCGCTTCCTGGCAATATGCCTCCAGCAACTACAGCATCTACTAACTTGTCTTGAGCTTTATCAATGATTTTATCAAGTTTTTTGTTTAATTTGTCAGCAACAGGATTTATTCCTCCAAGACTAGTTACTTGACCAACAACAGACATTGCAGCATTTATGGGATTGAAAGAGGTTGATTTATGCTCTTCCCAATGTTCACTTTTTAATTCTGCTGATTTAATTGTGACATTCTGAACTGAACTACCACTTACTGTCTCAAAAGTTCCATCTGCCTTAGTTTTTAGTGAGCCATCTGTATTCTGTGCGATTGTAAAATCACCAAAACTCAAATCATTATTAACTTCTAAATTTGAGCCTTGAACAGTTACATCTCCAAGCTCTGCTGTTACTGCAAGATCATTATTAAAAATTAAATTACTTTCTGCTGCGGATTCTTGATAATCATAAACTTTACTACTGCTTTTTGATAAATTACCTTTTTTCTTAGATGTTGTGAAGGTTTTTGCTGAATTGATGCCATTTTCAATATTAATATTGCCAGCTTGAGAAACTATTTGGCCATTTTCTCCTTTTACATTACTAGCAACGATATCAATATCACTGACTGAATCTAGACTTATATTGCCGCCAACAATTATATTAGAAGCAACTTGAGTTTTGGTTTCAGTTAAAGATGAAGAACTTTTGCTACGTCCAAAACCCTTCTTTTTTTTACTACTCGTGTATTTATAGTAAGAATCTTCAGCAGAAACTATGTTTAGCTCGTTACCTGTTGTTATATTAGCATTATTTCCAACCAATATATCACTTCCTTTAACCAAGGTATCATTTCCTGATACTATATTTAAATCACCCAAGCTATTTACTGAGCTTGAAATATTGGTTGTTTTCTTAAGGATATTAGCTCCATTTCCATCTGTTAAATCTACACTCTCTTGAAGTATATCAGTTGTAATATTTACATTATTAGAGGCTAATAGATTTACATTACCACTGGCATTAATAATGCTTCCTATTAAATCAATATTATTACCAGAACTTATTGAAACATCTCCACCAGATTCAATTTGCCCTCTTGATAGCATTAAGTCTATGTAGTTTTTATCATCACCTCTTCTTAGCTTGGTATTTGTACTAACAAAATTATTTCCTGAAGAAATAACAACTGAGTTTGCTCCTTTGATTTTACTACCCTTGTTGATAATATCGTTGCTAGCGATTACACTAATATTGTCAGCTTCAATAATATTCCCATCATCACTTAAATTATCTCTAGTTAGTTTTGCTAAAAATAATTTCGGTACTAATGCTTTTTGTGTTTTTCCATTACCAAGGTCAATCTCTTCTTCAACAAGCCATATTATATCTTTACTAAGAGAGTTAATTTGTTCTTGGGTAAGGGTGACGCCAGCAACTAATTCAATACCCTTTGTTTTTAGATCATTATATTCATCGTAAGCATTATCATATAGAGCTTGTAATTGATCCAAATTACTTTCTATACCTTCATTCAAAAACTTTTTATTTGTTTTTTCTCTAATTGATTTTTCAACCATTTTACTTTCTGCATAGGCGTCACCTATCAGGACAACGGTTTGATTGTCTGGATCATAACCAATCCTTTCCAAGAAGTACTTTGAGCCCTTAAACTTACCCACATCAATAAAACTGATGTTTGTTTCTATTAAATATTTAAATCCAGGAGTTTGACCATTAAGATTAACTGTATCGCTGACTTTAAATAACCCGTTAGATCCTTGAGGTAGTTTAGTATCAATTTCTATTATTCCAGAATCTTTAATTTTGGCTATTTCTATTGATTTAGTACCAGTGTCTAGAGTTGCAATATCTCTAGCGTTTAAATTGATTCCGCCAGCTCTAAAAGCGCCATTATTTTCAATTGTGCTTGAAATAGATGAATTAACTACTCCGCCGGACTGAATTGCTGATAAAGTTGTTGAGTATAAAGTTTCATTTCTATGTCCAGAATATCCGCCAGCTCTATTTCTTGTTCTTCCTCTTTTTTTATACTTATAATGCCAAGCATAGTCTGTTCTTAAATTATAAACATTGAACCCTGTCCTAGTATTAACTAGGTTAGATCCAGTTAAATCTACTTTGTTTTTACCGTAGATATAACTTCCATAATTATTTATTGAATTTGAGTTTATAGCTAGATCATTGCCAGAATACAGATACCCTTGATTTGTAGTTAAGGTTGATACAACATATTCATAGCCAGTAACAACAGTATTTTTAAAAGGTCTTGCTCCAGTTGCATGATAAAGTCTATTATGTCCACTTCCGCCATTCCAATTATCAACTCCGTTATTATTAAAGGCATTGGAGTTGATGGTTAAGTTTCCTTCCGCTTCGATATTTCCTGCTACATTTGATATGTAGGCATTATTAGAATTGTTAGTTGCATTCAAAACTATACTACCTTCTGATAAAATATAGCCCTTATCATTATGAAGATAATTTTTTGTGGTAACATCTATTTTATTACCAGAGTAAAGAACGCTTGGATTATAGATATAGCCAGTGGCATCAATAACTAAATCACTAGCAGAGGCAATTTGACCGTAATTCCCTAAATTTCTACCCAGCACAATATTAAGAGTATCATTTGATAATAATTTTCCATAATTAATAATATCATTATTAATATTTAGGGAGCTGGAACTAATGCTATTTATAGATCCCGTATCATTATTTACTAAGTTATTTTTTGCCTTTAGCTCCAAGGTGCTTCCAGAAATTATGTTACCATAATTAACAATATCCTGGAATGAATCTATTTTTAGAGAAGTTCCAGAAATTAGATTTGCATTTTTATTATTAGTAAAGCTGCCAGAAGTTGTCAGTAGGTTAATAAAACTACCAGATGAAACATCGCCACTATTTGTAATCGAGTTAGCACTTATATCAATTTCATTATTAGCATTCAAGATGCCTTCTATTAAGTAATCCTCGCTTAATGCTAAAGAGATACTGCCAGCTGAAGCTATTGACCCCGTGCTATTAACAATATTTTTATTAGCCTGAATAGAAACCAAGCTATTAACGCCATAAGCAAGTATTGAGCCTTTTGCATTATTCTTAAATATTCCAGAATCTGATGTCAGCGTGATATTTCCACCAGCTTCAATTTTTCCAGAATTAGAGTTATCGACATTACTTGCAACTAAATCTCCTAAAGCATCAATTATTCCTGATTGATTATTAAAGCTTTGAGAAGTGATACTGATATTGTTTCCTACTAAACTCCCAGTTTGATTATTAAAACTAGATACGTTGACAATATTATTACCGGTATTGGTTATTAGTAATCCTGAATTATTTATAAAATTTTCTGCCCTGATATTTGAAGAATTATTGGCAAATATAAGACCATTTTCATTGTCTATACTTGTTGCAGCTTTAATTAGTAAATTATCAAAGCTTTTTATTTGACCTTCCTTATTGATGATATTGTCGCTTTCTAGGCTTATGCTTTTTTCAGCTTCTAAGAGCCCCTTGTTTTCAATGTTTCTTGCAACTATTTTTAAAGCATTTTTACTGTATAAATAGCTACTTGCATTAGTTGTTATATCTTCGACCGAATATAAATCGATCA
The DNA here is from genome assembly GCA_002335845.1 of Rickettsiales bacterium UBA1997. The sequence goes on from DDCV01000048.1 coordinate 11,159, forward strand.
AGCTATTGCTTTTTATGATACTATCACTCAAGTCTAGAGATTTATTACTCTTTAATAGTACCTTATTTAAGCCAGTTATTTTGGTATTATTGGTAATAATTTCAACTGCATTTAGTTCAACATTATTTCCAGCTTCTGTAAGACTGTCCCTAGCAAGCTCTATTTTTCCTTTTCTAGCATCCAGGGTAACATTTCCAGCTTTTGAATAAGAATTTTCAACTTGCTTTATATTATTATTTTCTGATTTAACAAAAACGTCTTTATTAGCAAAGCCACTCTTATATTCAATTCTTCCATCAGCTGTAATGGTTAGAGTATCTTGTTTGGCAACTAAGTCTGCTCTAGTGTTTACTCCAACACCATCTTCGGTTGATTTAAAGGTAATCCTATTAGCATAAATTCCCCCTAAGACTGTGGAATCAATTGAAATAGAAGGTTTATTTTCATCATCTGATTTTTTAGACGTTACCTCTTTAGTTTGGTAGCTATAGAAATCATTACCTGTTTTTATACTAAGGTTCTTGGCATGAATTTGAGCATTTATCTTAGTGGCTCTAGTTACGATGTCGAAATGGTCTAGGTTAGAAACATTTAAACCATTTCCTTCAACTAATATTTCACCTTTTTGATCAATATTAATTCCTTGAAAATTACCATTATCAAATTTACTTCTTCCTGTAGCAAGAGTAGCTCTTGGGGTATTGATAAAGCCACATCCGTTACAAGTAATTCCATTAGGATTTGCCAAAATGTAGTCGGCTGATCTACCAAAGATTTCAGTTGGACCAAAAAGATTGGACGTCTTATTGGAGGTAACCTCATTTAAAATTACATTAGCCTCTCTTCCATTGGTAAAATTTGGATTGCCATATAATGCCCCAGCAAGGTTTGAAACTCCTATATTGGCACCATTATTCATGACAGCACCTTCATTTCCGACGTTAAAATCTCCAAATTTATTGTGAGATAGTCCAGATCCATTTGGTGAGGCTATATTTACAATTGGAATATTGTTTTGTGATCTATCTATTCCAGTATTTGTTGTACCATCAATAGTAATATTTCCAGCTGAAGTTGTAGTAGTAGAATTCATCATGGAGGCTGTAGCAGCAAAAGCTGCTTGCTCAAACACCAGAGTAAAGGATACCACGCAAGAGACTAACTGCCTGAGAATCCGGATTTTATTTTTTTGAAATTTTTTGAGCATCTTTTATCGTAATACCTAGATGGACTCGATATAGAATTATTTTTTGACTACCAAACAAATTATTCAATTCACCAACTAAAATTTATATTTAAATGAAATTTCTATTTCATCTCTATTCCTATCACTAGAAGTGACAACAGTTCCTGTTGAATCAGTATTGTGAACATCTTCAACAGTAACATAATTATAGGCAATAGATATTAGCGCTTTATCCGGAGCTATTGAGTAATTCAATTGCGTCCCTAAATTAACTTCATCTCTTCCTACGATTTTATTAGCTTTATCAACTTTAAAAGATCCTCTTAATAATTGTGACAATGAAGCATTAAGAGAAAGATTTTTGTTAAAACTGTATTGACCAGTGATTCCAAATTCAGTATCTAAACTTGAATCAGTTTTTTCAAAAGTGTGATCAAACATTGATTCTATTTTGGCATTATCTAAATACCTTAGTGATGCATCAACTTTAAATGACACTTTATCAAATAACATACCATATGAACCAGCAACTTCATATTCGCTTCGTCCGCTTGCTACATTACCACCCTTTGTATTGTTACCAAATTTGCTATTAATTATGTTTGGAGAGTAGGCAAGCTTTATATCTGAAAAATAACCGTTATTTATTTTATCAGCTATTCTGTAGTTTAAAGAAATTTCTGGATTTGCAACTCCGTTATTACTGGTCTTAGAAAATTGACCAGTAGTACTGCTTATATCTTTAAGATTTTCATTTACATAAGAAATCTCTAAATCAGCATGAAGTTTTTTAGTTATCCCGATTGATATTTCCTCTTTTGTTGTTTGCTTACGCTCTTCTTGCTTGTCATTTAAGCTATCTTTATAGGTAGCATCAGCATAATTATAAGAAGTTTTACTTGTAACTTCTTTTGATTCTGGTTTAAAGAATATACTATCAAGACTATTGCTTGCATTGGCATTAGCAATAAAAAGAGTAATTAAAGAAACTGCTGACAATAAAAATCTCATTCTAATATGAAAAAATGTTAATAATTCGAAATCTAATTGATTCTAATTTAAAATAATTAAAAAGCAACTTTTCTAGAATTCCTAGAATTTAAAATTTAAACTACTGTATATTTCTCTTGATTTGCCGACAAATTTTGTAGTTTTAAGAGATTTAGCATAAGTTATATCAAAAGATATATTATTCCCTTGGAATTTTATTCCCGTAGACATTCCTGTTAAATAAGCCTTCCCCTCATTAAAACCAGAAGTTTTACCACCTCTTTGCCTCACAGAACCAATATCATACCCAACGAAAATTTTAGACTTCCTAATGGTATTATTTATATTAAATTTTTCTGTAACAACCCCTGGTAAATATAAACCAAAATCATTCGATAAATAAGCTCCACTATCTCCGGCTGCGGATTTATCTTTGTATCCCCTAACAGAATATTGGTCTCCTATATAAATTTGCTCCGAAGAAAATAATGAATGAGGCGAGTATTGCGCCTCAAGGGAGCTCATTAAATAAAATTTTTGCCCTTTAATTGGCAAGTTTTTATAATATCTTCCAGAAAGTTTGTATTTGGTAAATTGAGCTCTGGGGGTTAATCCATCTATTCCCGCCTCATCTTTTCTTGCATCAAAAACTGAGAGACCTCTTATGTAAGATAGTACGTAGCTAAAATAACCATATTTATTGCTATTTATAGTATGTTCGAATGCAGGTCTAATTATAGATAACTTTCTTGAGCCAGTATCAATTTTTGACCCTTGCAAAAAACTCGTAAGATCATATAAATCTAATTTTGTCATTAATGCAAACTCATGAACCTTGCCTCTATAAACTTTTCTTTTTATATGAAATGTTCTGTTTTTACTAACGCCACTACTTTTGACGCTATTGTTGGTTGATGTAATTGTGCTTAAATATCTTGATTCACTATAAGATACTCCAGATTCCCAATAGCCCAAAGGAACTGTGATTCCGAGAAACTTGCTTCTTGAATATCTTTCTGCCTCATTACGCTCATCATCTTTTGTGTAACTAACATAAATACTTTCATTTAACCCTAAAATACCATTCTGGGTTATGTTAACTCTTCTCCTTTTTTTACCAGTTGATTCTTGCCCTGCATTGTCATAACCAAAACCAAGAATAGGCGCTTTTTTTATTTTACCTTTAATTGTTACGATCGAAAAACCTTCTTTTTCACCAGGCACAATATCCATTACAACGTTACTTCCATCCAATCTGTTTAACTGAGATAGTCCTTGCTCAATATCACGAATATTAAATATTTTTCCCTCCAAATTACCAAATGCAGTAAACTTTCTAGACTTATTAAATATTTCTAATTTGCTTTTAAGATTTGTATCAAAGCTTATTTTTTCTAATTTTCCTTCAACTGCGTATATCTTAAGAACTCCCGTTGAGATGTCCTGGGGGTTAACAAAGGCTTTGCTGGTTACATAGCCCTTCTTTATATAATAATTGGTTATTCTTCTAGTGACATTATTTAAAGTATCGGGAACTACACACTCTCCGATAAAATCTTTGACAATTTTATTAATTCTTCTTTTTGAGAAAATTTTGGAATTTTCTATTATCACCTCTTGCAGCTTGAAGCATTTGCCAGCAAACTTTTTATCAATTTTCTTTTCGGGCTTTTCTTTAAACTCTTCTGGTAATTTTATTTTTATATCCTCGCTCTTTCTTTTTTCAAATAGCTTTCTATTTTTTTCCTCCTCCGCTATTTTTTTTCTAATTTGTTGATTTTGCTCTTGTTGCAATATTATTTCTTCATTTGTAATGGCGAATGAAGTTTTGGCAAATAAAATACTAACCAATATGATCAGAAGTAGATTTTGTAAGATGTGCGTTAGTTGTTTTAATATTTTGCTAGATTTCATTATTATCTAAAAAATTTTTAACTAACTCTTTCTCATTAACTTCTTTTGAAATTGAATCTTTCTTTACGGAAAAGAAATCACAGCAATCTTCTATATAACCTTTAGCGTCTTTGATCATCATGGCAGCTTCTTCTTTAGTTTTATTGTGAGGAATATTTAACAAATATTCAATAGACCAAAAATAATTCTTACCTTTAAACATCATCATAGTAGAAAAAGCTTTTTGTCCAGGTAGACAGATTTGTTTTATATTTGGCTTACAAGGTTTTTCATAAGATACAGTTACAGTATTAAATTTACCGGCATTGTTAATCTAAAATAGA
>DDCV01000144.1 GCA_002335845.1 Rickettsiales bacterium UBA1997
GAAATTATGAATTGGTTATAATATGAATAGGGAGCGTTTTTTTAATAAGAAAAAAGCAGCAATTACCATTGCTGATATTGTCGAGATTACAAATTGCAAGATTTCTCAAAATATCAATCTTCAACACAAGGTTAGTGATATTGCCACTTTAAGTGGCGCTAAAAAGCAAGATTTATCATTTATTAATGCTGGGCAATATCTAAATGATTTTATCAGCTCAAAAGCTGGGTTTTGCTTTGCTCAAAGTAAATTTATTGATAAAGCACCTATTGATATGCTTATATTAGAGCATGACAACCCATATTTTGCTTATTCTTTGATTGTTGCTGAGTTTTATAGTGAAAATAAGCCAGAATTTGATGGAAATATTATTCATAAATCAGCAAAAATTGGCAAAAACTGCAAAATTGCGCCAAATTCCTATATTGGCAAAGATGTAGAAATAGGTGATAATTGCATAATAAATCCCAATTCAACAATTCTTGATGGCTGTAAAATTGGCGATAATTGCACCATTAACTCAAATGCGGTTATTTCCTTTTGTATTATCGGCAATAATTCGATAATACATAATGGCGCCAAAATTGGCCAAGACGGCTTTGGCTTTGCTCATAATAATGGCATAAATCATAAAATTATTCAAATTGGCATAGTTGAGATTGGCAATGATGTTGAAATTGGTGCTAATTGCTGCATTGATCGCGGCGCCATTGACAACACTATTATTGGCGATGGGGTCAAGATTGATAATCTCAATCAAATTGCCCATAATGTTGAGATTGGTCAAGGTTCTGTGATGGCTGGCTGCGGCGCGATTGCCGGCAGTGCTAAAATAGGTAAATTTGTACAAATTGGAGGCAGTGTTGGCATTGGCGGCCATATTAAAATAGGCGATGGCGCTAAAATTGCTGGCATGAGTGGCGTAATGCGCGATGTTGAATCGATGCAAGTTGTTGGCGGAGCTCCAGCTTTGCCAATAAGAATGTGGCATAAATTAAATGCTAGATTAGTAAAATTAGCAAATTCCTAGATAAGCCTAATGATCACAAACTTCAAAAATGAAAAGATAGTAGCCTGCCTTGACATGGGATCTTCAAAGATCGTTTGTATGATAGCTGCTATTAAAGTAGATGGGGTAGAAATAATTGGCTATGGCTTTAAAGAAGCTAGGGGAATTGTCGGTAGCGCTATTACTGATATGCGCCAAGCACAAAAATCGATAATCAATGCTGTTTCTCAAGCTGAAAAAATGGCAGGAATCAATATTGATGAAGTGTTAGTTGGAATATCAGCCATTCAAACAATTTCTCATCATCGCGAAGTACGGGTCAAAATTTCTGCTGATAGCGTGCGTAGATCAGATATATTAAGCTTAACCGAGAAAATTCGCACAGAATATAAAAAAAAGAATCGCGAGATAATACACCTAATACCTTTGCGATATAGTATTGACGGCTCTTATCCAGTTGATAATCCGCTTCATATGGTAGGAGATGTTATTACTGCTAAATTTCATGTTATTTCTATTCCAAAGCTAGTTATAGAAAATATTGAAAACTGCCTTAAAAAATGTCAAATTTCTGTTAGTAGCTATATCTGCGATTGTTATGCCTCATCATTATCGTGCTTAGATAAAGAAGAAAAATCACTACGCACCTTGCTAATTGATATAGGCAGTCACTTCACTTCATTATGTTTATATAATGATTCAAAAATGATTTATACTAATTCAATCAATCTTGGTGGATTTAATATAACCAAAGATATTTCCACAATTCTAAACATTAATTTTAGCGAGGCCGAAAAAATAAAAAATCTTAATTCCTCATTGATAATTAGTAATATTGAAAGAAGAGAATTGATTAAAATGGCTTATGGTGGCCATAATGGTGAAGCCATAAATATAACTAGAGAAGAATTTTGCGATATAATTCAATCGCGATTAGAGGAGATATTCATCGCAACTAGAGATAGTTTGGTAAAATCATCTATCAAGATTGATATGATAAGCAATATTATTGTAACTGGCGGGACAACTTGTCTTATTGGTATTGACAAGGTGGTATCAGATGTTTTTCAAAAAAATGTACGAATTGGCTATCCTAAAATTATGGATACCAGGATTACAGATATCATAAATAACGCTAATGCCTGCTCTTTGGGAATGATAAGGTTTTTATATACAATATATAGCAAAGAATCAAACAATCTAACCAGCCTTAAATCAAGTTGGTTACGTAGAATATATGAAAGAATAACTGCATCCTAATTATGAAAAATATTATCACTATTCTAATAAAAATACTTTTTATTATTACAATTTTTAGCCAAAAATCTTGGTCAAGTAACTTTGATAAAAATAATCCACCATCAGAAATTGCTAAAAATTTTAATAAATCCCATATTATCGGACAAGACAGATTAACTTTTTTTGGCTTCAATATATATGACATAGCTCTATGGAGCGAGGATAATGTTTTTTCTTATGATGAAAAATTTGCCATTTCCATCAAATATAACAAATCATTTGACGAAGATGATTTGGTTCAAAGATCTATTGTTGAGATGCGCAAAAATTATAACTTTTCCAATGCACAAGAAAATATTTTTGAAAAAGAGCTACTTCGAGTCTTTAATGATATTAAAAAAGGCGATTTTAAAACAGTGATTTTCAATCCCAAAAGCGGCACTAAATTTTATCATAATTCACAATTTAATGGTGCAATTGAAGATCAAGATTTATCTCGTAAATTTGTCGATATTTGGTTACATAAAAACTCCTCATATCCCAAGATAACTCAAAAATTATTAGGTAAATAAAATGGAAAAATTAGAAAAAATCTACGAAGGTAAGGCAAAAATAATCTATTCTACCGCGGATGAAGATTTGTTGATTCAATATTTCAAAGATGACGCAACTGCTTTCAACGCGCAAAAAAAAGCAATTATTGCCAATAAAGGTATTTTAAATAATAAAATATCAGAAGCTCTAATGAAAAATATCATAGCAGCCAAAATTCCCTGTCACTTTGTAAAGAAAATCAATGATCGCGAGCAAGTCATAAAAAAACTAAAAATCATACCGCTTGAAATAATAATCAGAAATATCGCTGCAGGTTCAATGTCTAAAAGACTTGGCATAAAAGAGGGTAGCGAGCTAATAGAGCCAATTTTTGAATTATGCTACAAAGAAGATTCTTTAAATGATCCCTTAATAAATGACGATCACGCCATTAATGTTTTAAAAGTTATAAATAAAGAGCAATTAGAATTGATTAAAAAATACGCTTTTTTGATCAATAAAATTCTAATTAATTTATTTTTAAAATCTAATTTGCAGCTGGTGGATTTTAAAATTGAATTCGGCTTTAATAAGAATGGCGAAATATTACTAGCTGACGAAATAAGCCCAGATAGCTGTCGCTTATGGGATATTAAAACAAAGCAAAGATTTGACAAAGATTTATTTCGTCGTGATTTGGGCGATTTAATTGCTGGCTATGAAGAGGTTTTAAAAAGAATAACTAATGAATAAAATAAACTGCAAAGATATTTTTGGTTTTAGCTGTGATTTTGCAATCCCTTCCTTTGTTGATAAAAATGAGCATGTACCAGAAATTGATAAAAATTATGTTTTTGACGAAATAACTTCCAAAGCTATTTTGGCAGGATTTGCATTTAATCAAAGAGTCTTAGTGCAAGGAATGCACGGCACTGGAAAGTCAACTCACATAGAACAAATTGCTTCTAGATTAAATTGGCCTTGCCTAAGAGTTAATTTTGATTCACAAATCACGCGACTTGATTTGGTGGGCAAAGATATAATCAAAATAAAAGATGGTAAACAAATCACCGAATTTAAAGAAGGTATTTTACCATTTGCTATAAATAACGGCATAGCCTTGGTTCTTGATGAATATGACGCTATTCGCAGTGATGTATCTTTTATCATTCAAAGATTATTAGAAAATGAGGGCAAATTTGCTCTTTTAGAAGAAAATAAAGTTCTAACCCCACATAAAAATTTTCGTCTTTTTGCCACTTCAAACACTTTGGGCGATGGTGATGATTTAGGAATATATCATGGCGCTAATTTAATAAATCAGGCACAAATGGATCGCTGGAATATATTATCTTCACTAAATTATCTTGAAGAGAGTCAAGAAATTAAAATTTTAAATAAAAAACTGCCAAATTTATCAAAAATAGATAAAAACCTAACCCAAAAAATGGTGCAGGTGGCAAATTTTTCACGCAACGCTTTTAAAAATTCCGATCTAACAAGCCTAATGTCACTAAGAACCTTGCTTTCTTGGGGCAAAAATATCGAAATTTTTAAAGAAATAAATCAGGC